>DASXTB010000177.1:0-3819 GCA_036505615.1 Acidobacteriota bacterium | reverse complement strand
AAAGAGATTCTTTTACCCGGCGAGCAGGGTAGGCAGAGCGAGGCAAGACAGATCAAAGAAGGCGTGGAAATAGACCAAGCGACCTGGACGGAACTAAAGCAAGTCGCTGCCGAGCTGGGGATTCATCAACTGCCCAAACCTCTGTAACCGGCATTCCACGACGGTAGAATCAACAACGTCTTTATACGGTACACCGTGCTAAGTCATACGTAGCCCCTTGAGAAGGAAGCCCTATGCTTCGGCGCATACTCTCAATTGCCTTGCCACTAACATTATTGTCGTGGGGTTTAGGCAATGCTCAGGAGAAGAAACTCGAGCCGCTGATTGTCTCCTACAGTTCTTTCACCGGAAACCGGGCTCCTTTTTGGATCGCCAAGGAACTCGGGCTCTATGAAAAATACGGTCTGGACGTGAAGCTCGTGAGCATTGCTGCGGGCAGTGTTTCCCTCACCGCTCTTCTTGCTGGAAATGTCCACCTCACCACCGATTCCAGCGCCGGCGTTGTCAGCGCCGGCGCGAGAGGCGCCCCCATCGTCACGGTCTCCACCAACGGCGCGCTGCCGTATCAACTCATTGCTCTTCCCTCGATCAAATCCCCGGTCGAGCTCAAGGGAAAAGTCGTTGGCAGCAGCCGAATCGGAGCAGGCACGGATTTCCTCCTGCGGCGCATTCTTTCTAAACTCGGTTTGGTGCCAGGCAAGGATGTTTCGCTCATCCCGACCGGCGTCAGCGAGTCGGAAAAGAGAATCCAATTGATGTTCCAGGGAAAAATCGACGCCACTATTGGCGAGTCCGACAAAGTTTTTCAATTCGCAGAACTGGGCGGACAAAAGCTTTCGGTTTTGGGAGAGCCAAAGGACTTCGGCGTTCCCGCTCCCGGCAGCGAGATCAACAGCACAAGGCAGGTCATCAAAGAGTTACGCCCCCGGTTAAAAGCCTTCTTCATGGCCTACAGCGAGGCGATTGCGATAGGGAGAAAAAATCGAGAATTGACTTACCAGGTTTTCCGCAGACACACACGCATTGACAATCCCAAACTCCTCGACTTTACCTATAGAGTGCAATTTTTGGAGGCGATCCCTGCAAAGCCTTATCCCAGGGAGGACGCCATTCAGGCAAGCATTGAAGATCTCAAAAGCACGATCCCGAAGCTTGAGGGGATGAAGGTTTCCGACTTCATGGACGCGTCGCTTATCAGGGAAATCGAGAACGAGGGGTTTTTCGTGCAACTGGAGAAACAGTGAACCTTAAGTTAAGTCTGGCTCTTTTAATGGTAAATGTCGTTCTCTGGAGCCATGCCGGCTATTCCCAAGAAAAAATCCGCATCGGGATTTCAGCCGTGTCGCTCGGCTTTTTGCCCACCGTTGTCGCGGAAAAAAAAAGCTTCTATTCCAAGTACGGTCTAATGCCGGAGCATGTTTTGGTTCCCTGCGCGATCGCGACGAACGCCATCCTGTCCGAGGATCTCGACTACAACGTCTGCACTGGCCCTGGAATCGCAGGGGCGATCAAGGGGTTGCCGATCAAGCTCGTGATGACAACTCAGGATAAGCTCGGGTATCTTCTGCTGGTCAAGCCCAGCGTCCAGAAAATCACCGATCTTCGCGGCAGAACCATCGGCATCAGCACTTTCGGCAGCCAGTTATATCTCACCTCGACGACTCTTTTTCGCCAAGCCGGCTTGGAACCCGGGAAAGATATCAATCTTCTGCCTGGCGGGGACAACACCGCCAGATTAGCGGCGCTGGAAACGGGCAAAGTGGACGCGGTTTTCGTTTCTTCGCCATCCGATATCTTTGGCGTGAAACGAGGCTACAAAGTGTTGCTCTGGTCGCGCGACCACATTCCGCTGACGCAAAACACCCTCGTCGTGACCGACAAAAAATTAAAGCAGGCTCCCGATCAGGTGAAGCGCACGATCAAAGGGTCCATCGAGGGCCTCAAATTTATCAGGGAACATCAGGAAGAATCCATCGGCATCGCTGCAAAGTGGCTGCGACTGGATCTTCCCACGGCGCGTGCGGCGTTTGAGAATTATCTTCCTTGCTACAGCGCTGACGGAAGTTTGCCGGACCAAGCGCTGAAAGATCTGATTCAATATGAACTGGACCGCAGCAGCCTCAAGAAAGAGATCCCGCTGTCCCAGGTGGCAAGCCGCGATCTGCTTCAGCAAGCACAAAAGGAACTGAGCCTAAAATAAATTTATGACTACCGACGAAGCGTCATCCGCTCCTCTCTCAGGGATCCGAGTCCTGGATTTCACTCACGTGCTCGCCGGTCCGTTCTGCACCCGGCTGTTGGCGGACCTCGGCGCCGATGTCGTTCGAGTCGAGAGCAGCAAACACCCGGATCATCCCTGGCCATCGACTTTCATCAGCGACGATGGGCGTCACGCTTCTTATCTGAACACTAATCGCAGCAAACGCTCCATCGCAATTGATCTCAAGAACGAAGCCGGCCAGAAAGTCGCCTCGCGGCTGGCTGCCGCCGCAGACGTGGTCATCGAAAATTTTAGCGCCGGCGTTATGCGCCGACTCAAGCTGGATTACGAGACTCTGCAAGCCCTCAATCCCGGTCTGATCTACGTGAGCATGTCCGGGTACGGCCACGACGGCCCGCGCCGCGACTGGACCAGCATGAACATGAATCTGCAAGGCTACAGCGGGCTCATGATGGTGACCGGCGCCGAAGGGGATCCGCCCACGGCTATCTCGAACTCGTGGAACGATTACATCGGGGGGCTGCACGCTTGCTTCACCATTCTGCAGGCGGTGGATAAGCGGGTCACCGGCGGCAAAGGAACTCGCATCGACTTGAGCCAGTTCGAATGCAGCACGGCGATGATCGGCGCGCTGTTAATCAGCAGCGCGGTGAACCGAACGGCGCCGCTCCGGCGGGGAAACCGCTCGGCGGTTTGCGCTCCTCAGGGAGTTTACCGCTGCGCCGGGACGGATGAGTGGTGCGCCCTCAGCGTGGAGACCGACGAGCAGTGGAAGGCCCTGACAAAAGCGATGGAACAAGAGGATTGGGGATCGGACAGTCGCTTCGCAGCGGTCACGAGTCGAATGCGTTTCCAGGATGAGATCGATCGACAGATCGAAGCTTGGACCCAAATCCTTCCCAATACGGAGGTAGAGTTTCGGCTCAAGGCCGTTGGCATTCCTGGAGAACGGATGCGGCGGGTCAACGACTTGCTCGAATCTGAGAATGGCGCCACGGTCTTTGCCAAAATGGAGGAGCGGCGCGTGGGATCGATGCTGACAACCCGTCTTCCCTTTTCACTCTCTTCGGATTCTCTGCCGCCACCAAGCACCGCGCCAGGCCTTGGCGAGCACACCGCCGAAGTTCTGCGCGAATGGCTAAATCTTTGTAGTGGGGAGATCGCAGCGATGAAAGAACTGGACGCGCTCATATGACAGATTCCCCTGAGGCGATTATCACGCCGGCCCTTCGTAGCTGGATCGGCCGCAAAAGTGCGCTCGCTCACTTGGAAACAATGTCCGCTTCCGACGTGCGGCGCTACGTCGATGCCACGGGAGATGCAAATCCGTTATGGCTGGACGATGACTTCGCCCGCAGCGCCGGCTACCGCAGTCGTTTACTTCCACCCACCCGTGTGGGTTGGGTCCCGTTCAGCATGAAGGAAGCGGATTCGGCGTCCAGGTCCGATGCTACCGATCTGCGCCGGCAGCTGCCCCTCCCCGACGGCTACACCAACGTGCGCAATGCCGGATCTGAAACTGAGTGGCTGCAACCGGCTTATGTGGGAGAACAGCTTTCCACCCAGAGCCGCATCGTGGATATTGTCGCGCGCCAAGG
>DASXTB010000176.1:0-4614 GCA_036505615.1 Acidobacteriota bacterium | reverse complement strand
CGGATCTTATTTTGATGCCAAAATCGCTGCAGGCGGTAACCCTTCGTCAAAGCGCGAAACTGATAATCCCCGGGGATAGAGTCGTAGTCAAAAGCCATCTTGGAGCCATTATTCACAAATTTTGCCCAAAAGGCTCATCGCAAAGGCGCGAAGGCGCAAAGACACAGCGCGGCGGAGCTGCAACGAAAAAAGGACCGATCACGTTCACGTCCACGTCAACGACTACGGCCGCGTCCACCGTGTTGAAAAAAGTCGCAAATATCTCTCCTGGCCAGTTAAGTATTCCAGGAGACCACGAATGCTCAGATATCAAAAACTGGGAAAACCGACGATGCCTCGAGTCGTACCTTGTGGTCCTGGACGCCGACGTGGCCGTGGTCGTTGACGTGGACGTGATCGTGGTCGTGATCGGCTTTCATTGGGTTGCGGGTTTGCCGCACCACGTCTCTGCGCCTTCGCGCCTTTGCGTTAGGTCTTTGACATCTCACCGCAAGTTTCATCATTAACAACACAATGGTACAATTTCGCACCATGAAGAAGTGGGGATGGGCCGTTTTTGTTGTAGGCTTGATCTTTATTCTATCTGGAATTGTTGCCAGGCGAGTGTATCACGCGGGCGAGTATCTGATCGTTCTTCATATTATTGGAGGCATTTGCTTGGTAGTTGGAGGAATGCTCGTGCTGCACCCAGGAGACGCCCGGCAATGAGCCCCTTGGATTTGACGTCATGAGCGATGTCGTCGCGATCCTTCGGAAATGTCTGGACGGAGACCGCCTGGATCCAGGCGAGGCGGTGGCGCTTCTAAAGAGCGATGCGGTTGAAGAAATCGGAGTAGCCGCCGACCAGATCCGCACACGCTGGCATCCTGATGGAGTGGTGTCGTTTATCGTTGACCGTAATGTCAATTACACTAACGTGTGCGTGGCGCGCTGTACCTTCTGCAACTTCTATCGGAAGTTGGGAGAGGAGGAGTCCTACGTCCTCGACAAGGAAGTCATCTTTCACAAGATTGATGAAATGATTGCCCTGGGCGGGACCGGAATCCTGATGCAGGGCGGCATGCATCCTCACTTGAAGATCGAATATTACGAAGATCTCCTTCGCTCTATCCGCGCGCGTTACTCGATTCAGCTGCACTGTTTTTCCCCACCCGAGATCGTGGTGCTTGCTAAACTTTCCAAGCTGACTTTTCAGCAGGCGCTCTGCCGGCTCAAAGCGGCCGGATTGACGTCACTACCGGGCGGTGGTGCAGAGATCCTGGTAGAACGCATGCGCGACCGGATTAGCCCTGGCAAATGCACCGCGGCCGAATGGCTCCAGGTGATGCGCGACGCGCATTCCATCGGTCTGAAAACAACCGCGACCATGATGGTCGGCGGTGGTGAAAACATGGAAGAGCGAGTAGAACACTTGCGGCGCTTGCGGCAGTTGCAGGATGAGACGGGAGGCTTTGTCGCGTTCATTCCATGGAATGTCCAACTGGCAGGGACCGAAATGTCCGCTGAAATCAAGGAATCGTTCCCCGCTCGGGAATATTTAAAGCTGCTTGCTGTCTCGCGGCTGTTCTTTGACAACCTCAGGAACATTCAGGTGTCTTGGTTGACGCAGGGGCTGGAAGTGGGCAGGATTGGTCTGCGCTACGGGGCCAATGACATCGGGAGTGTGATGATCGAGGAAAACGTCATCAGCACAGCCGGCGCGCGCCATCGTGCCACTAAGGACGAGTTGATCGAAGTGATTCGAAGCGCGGGATTCATTCCCGTCCAACGGGATTGCACCTATTCAACCTTTAGAAAGATTGCGTGAAAGCCGGGAAGGCCTCTCGTAGTCACTGCCGGCAGAATTTAAGCCACCAAGGATACAACCTAAACAAAGGTTCGGAATTGTCTTTCGTTACGGTAGACGCAGCCGTGGTCGTTGACGTGGTCGTGAACGTGGCCGTAGACGGCTTTTCCTTCGGCTGTGGCCCTGCGGCCCTAGGTCCTTTGTGGTTAAAAGAGATTTCCCGTTTTTCATGATCGACAAAACAATAGCGCATTCTCCCAGCCGTTTAGAATTAACCGTCGCATTCCTGGCAATTGCTTTGCAGTCGGCGCTGTTTTTGGCACCGGCCTTGTTCACGTCGAAAGTCCTGCTCCCGGCAGACCTGCTCTTTTCTTTTGCCCCCTGGGCGGCCGGCCAGCAGGTTATCCCGCAGAATGCCAACCTTTCAGACGCGCTGCAGCAGTTTTACCCTTACCTTAGTTTCTTTCGAGAACAGGTTCGCAGCGGCCACTTCCCTCTCTGGAATCCCTACGTGCTGTGCGGCACGCCTTTTGTGGCCAACGTGGTGTCGGCGGTTTTATTCCCCATCACCTGGCTGGTGTTGCTGCTTCCCGCAGATGTATTTTTTGAATGGAGCGCGTTCTTAAAGCTCTCTCTTGGGGGGATAGGAATTTACCTGTTCGCACGTGAATCCCTGCATGTAAGACCGCTCACGGCATGGTGCGCAACGGCGGCGTACTGCTTCTCAGGCTATTTCGTTTACTTTCTGAGCTTCCCCAACAGTTATCTCACCATGTTGCTTCCCTGGTGCCTGGTGGCGTTGGAGCGAGGCTTTGTGGACGCCAGCAAGCGCGCCCGCTGGTTCTTTTCATTTCTGGCAGCCGCACTGCTTCTTTCGGGACACGTCGAAAGCGCGGCTCTGTTTTTCATTTTCTTCCTTCTCTATCTTCTCGTTCGCGTATTCGATTCCGGTCCGGCACGGATGCAAGGTCCGCCCATCAATATTCGAAATACGCTTATTCCTTTTGTGTTCCACACTATTTGGGGCGGGCTGCTTGCCGCTGCAGGAGTATGGCCCTTTCTTTCATATCTGCAGGAGAGCGCAACGCTGCCAGCGAGGACATTCTCATCCAACCCTTTCTTTGTTTCCGTGCTTCGGCTTCCAGCAATGTGGATTCCCTATTTTTTCGGATCGCCTGTCTTCAATCCGGCCAATGCCACAATCCGGCAGATGGAGCAGTGTATTTTCCTGGGGGCTATTCCCCTGATGCTGATGTTTTATGGCATGTCGAGACGCTTCAGCTCGCTGGCGCCCTCTATAATCGCGGGTTGGCTGTTTAGCCTGGTCGTCGTTTTTGGAGTCCCGCCCTTTTTCCAGTTCTTTACGTCCTTCCCGTTGCTCAAACAGGCTAATCATATCCATGCCATTCAGATATTCCAGTTGTGCGCCATTTTGCTGTTTGCGGTGGGGCTGGAGCGCTGGAGCACTTCCGTCCCTAAGTTGAGAATCCTGCCCGGTATTTTTCTGGCGCTGCAGCTGGGATTGCTCCTCTGGCAATGGTTCGTGTTTGAGAGATATCCCTTTCTCAATTTCCAATCCTCCATCCCTTGGTACGGGCTGATTGCGCTCCTCTTGTTGCTCCTGTTTTGCCTCACACAGTTTCTGCCGAGGATGGCGCCTTCCCTTCTGGCCGTCCTGCTCCCAGCCTTTGGTTTCCTGTATGGTTTTCACTTCAATCCTTCGATGCCTAGGAATTTCCTACGGGCGCCGGCTGTGCTGCGCGACCTGGCTCCCGGCACAAGAGTGGCGGGAATCGGCGTGGGGACACTGTTGCCCAACATGTCAATGTCGCTCCAGGTGGGAGACTTGCGAGGATACGAGCCGGTGGTCCTGGCGAGAACACAGTATTTTTTCGATCGCCTGACGGGAAACCCCGGAGATCCACAACACTCCATAATCAAAGTAGACCAGAAGGCCGCCGGCGTGTTGAAAGATTGTGGGGTCGAGTATTTGCTCTCACCCACACCACTGATGGTCAGTGGCTGGACTGAAAAGCCTGGAGCGGGCGCCTTCCTCTACCAGTCGAGCGACACCGTTTCGCCGGCGGTTTTTTTTTCAAACACCCGCAAGGCTACTCCAGATGAGAGCCTCGATGCCCTATTGGGAGGAAAGACGCGCGAAGCGCTCTATCTGGAAAGTGCCAGCGTGGTCTCGGGCCCTCCTGCGCCCGGAAGCGTGCAAATCGTCGAAAATAGGCCTGATCACCGGCAGTACAGCCTCCGTGGCTCTGCTCCAGGGTATTTATTGATTCGGGAATGTTACGCGGATGGCTGGAGCGCGCGAGTCAACGGGAAATCCGCCGAGCTGATCCGAGCGAATTACCTGTTTATGGCAGTAGCGGTTTCTGCTGGGGATTCCACTATCGATTTGCGTTACAGACCCTGGAGTTGGATCGGGGGTCTTGCGCTCACCGTTCTCTCGCTGCCGGTCGTATTGGGCGGGATTGCTTTCCGCGGCTGGAAGAAGCCGCCGCGCCGACGGGTGCCAGCCGAACAGAGCGAACCCGAGAACGAACCAGGGGCGCAGCCGCCGAGCAGCGTCGATGGCTAGGTCCTGTCACCGGGATTCCTCACAGACATTCATCGCAGAAGCCTAGCGCGGCGGAGCCCAACCCAATAAAAGCCGATCACGACCACGTTCACGTTCCTACAGTGGCTGTAAGGCCACAACCGAAACAATAACGATCACAGATGCACGAACAGAGCAGTAAATTCGCAAGCAAAAATGTAAGAAGCCGGCGGTAAAACCCGAAGGGTTTACAGAGTATAGCCGGCGGCAAAGCCCGTGC
>DASXTB010000175.1:0-3813 GCA_036505615.1 Acidobacteriota bacterium | reverse complement strand
TCGCAGCGCGATTTTTTCCAGGATTCCTCGTTCTATTAGATACTGCCGCTGGCTAAGAAGCCGGCTGCGAAAGCCACGCGCGTCACCCAACCGAATCAGGTGAGAAAAATCCACGCTTGCCGTGACATCCTGCTCGCCCAGATGAGCAAAGGGATCTTCTCCCAGCCGGTGTTTGTAAAACGTACGAATGGTTCCCTTCGGGTTTAGCTCTTCGGCTCTTTCTCCATAGTCAAAATGAATCATCATTCCCTGCTTCAGCACTTGAGACGCGAACCGGTAAAAGTCATCGAAGACATCGCGCCGCTCGACAATCCCCCCCACTGGCATCCGAAGCGAAAAATCCGGGCGCCAGTCTGTGACTCGCCATTGTCCTCGCAGACCTTTGGAATCTACCTCGACAAAATACTCCAGCCATCGCTTCCTTCCCCGTTTGAACCGCCGAAATGGAAGCGCGTCGAAAAACTCGTTGGAGAAAATTGCTCCCCTAAAGGGAGGAGCGTCCACTTCGCTGAATTTCTCCGCCACGATAGACGCGCAGGAAAAGGACGCCAGTTTCTTGCGCTGCTGCCTGGCCAAAGCTTTGCTCACTTCGAGGCCAATGTATCGGACAGCACTATGGAGGCCGTGGAATCGCTCCCGAATGAAAGAGAGCATCTGGAACGCAAGAGTCCCGTCTCCCGGTCCTAGTTCCATAAGAGTAAAGCGTGAGGGACGCTTCATCTCTTCCCAGACCTGAAGGAGGTGCTCTGAAAGCACCTGGGCAAAGAAAGAATGCACCTGTGGAGCAGTGTAATAATCTCCTCGCTTTCCAAACCGAAGGCCTGGATGGCAGTAATAACCATGTTTCGGGTGGTAAAGCAGACGCTCAAGAAATGAGTCAAACCGCAAAGAGACACGACCGCTGCGGCACTCCGGAAAAAGATCGAGAATTGCCGCCAACGCCTTACCGCCGAAACAAAGAAAAGATGAGTGTCAGCAGTATGCTGAGCAAAATACAGGTGGTAATGGGGATGTAAATGCTGAAGTTGCCGCGCTGGATGCTGATGTCCCCGGGCAGGCGCCCCAGCCGCGATAGCGGGCCCGAGCCGCTATAATACTGCGCCAGATACCAGAGTCCTCCCACCAGCAGCAGAATCAGGCCGGCAAGCATTAATAGTTTCGCAGGATGCATACTCTACCGAGATATGGGGACAGGCACCTTATTTGGCGTTGTCTGTTGTCAGTGAGGGGTCTGTCCCCAAAATCTCCTCACAACAATTCTATTCTACTGAAAAAATACCCAATTTCGAACTCTGCCGATTCAACCGAGTCGCTGCCATGAATCGCATTACGCTCAATGCTTTCAGCAAATTCCTTTCGGATGGTCCCTGGTTCCGCTTTTGCCGGGTCGGTAGCACCCATGACTTTGCGAAGGTCGGCGATGGCATTGTCTTTTTCCAGCGCCATCACCAAAACCGGGTGCTCTGTCATGAATTTCACCAAGCCCGGGAAAAAAGGACGCTCTCGGTGGACATGGTAAAAACCCTGCGCTTGATCCTGAGAAAGGTGCACGAACTTCATCCCTAAAATGCGAAAGCCTTCCCGCTCCAGGCGAGAAAGTATGTTTCCCACATTTCCTCTTTTTACTGCGTCAGGTTTAATTATTGTTAAAGTGCGTTCCATGGTCTGTCCGTTGTCAGTGGTCCGTGCTCTGTTGTCCGTCGCGTACGGACGTGTTGCCCAAAGTCAATGAGGGCCAAAGCGTGTCTCCGCCGGGCTTGTCCCGGCGGAGCAGAGATTCTTCACTAGAGCCGCATCCATTCAAAAATTCACGGCCTCCACCGGCCTTGTGCCGGTGGTGCCAAGATTGCTCACTAGCCTTTCGGTCTCCAAAATATTCCCGCTCTCCACTCCCTGCGAAAATCTTGCGCTCCGCCGGGACAACCCCGGCGGAGGCACCTTTGTTTGTGTGGCGCCAAGCATACCGGGTAATAGCGCAGAAACGAAAGCTTCTGAGTTTAATTGACCGACACGTACCACGGACCGGCGGCGACTGACCACTGACTACTGACAACGGACTAAGCTAGAGGACTTCCTTTACCGCCATACCTATCTCGGCGGGACTGTCCACGACCTTGATTCCCGCTTTTCGCAGGGCGGCGATCTTTCCCTCGGCGGTTCCCTGCGAGCCTGCGATGATTGCGCCTGCGTGTCCCATGCGGCGCCCCGCAGGAGCGGTTTGCCCGGCAATAAAACCTACGACCGGCTTCTTAAACTCTCTGCGAATATATTCGGCAGCTTCTTCTTCCGCCGAACCACCGATCTCGCCGATCATCACCACAGCTTGAGTATCTCTGTCCTGCGCAAAAAGTTTCAATGCAGCGACAAAATTGGTACCGTTAATAGGATCCCCTCCGATGCCGATGCAAGTGCTCTGCCCGATTCCCAGGCGTGACAGCTGGTCAACCGCCTCGTAGGTCAAGGTTCCACTGCGGCTGATGACACCCACCCGGCCTGGCTTGTGAATATGTCCGGGCATAATTCCGATCTTGCATTTCCCTGGCGAAATGATGCCGGGACAGTTAGGACCGATCAATCGGCTGGACTTTCCCGTCATGAACTTGCGAACACGAATCATGTCAAACACCGGAATGCCTTCTGTGATACACACCACTAAGGGCAAGCGGGCGTCGACGGCCTCCATTATGGCGTCGGCGGCATAAGGAGGCGGAACGAAAATCACGCTTACATCGGCTCCCGCCTCCGTAACGGCTTCCGTAGCGGTGTTGAAGACGGGGATGCCCTCGTGTTGCTGGCCCCCCTTGCCCGGAGTGACACCCGCCACTACCTTCGTGCCGTAGGCCAAGCACTGTTTGGTGTGAAAAGTACCCTCCCGGCCAGTGATTCCTTGCACCATCAGGCGGGTGTTTTCGTCGACCAATATGGACATGGTGTTAGTTGCTGGTTGTTAGTTGTTAGTTGCTGGTTGTTAGTTGTTAGTTGCCAGCTGCCAGTTGCTAGTTGCTGGTTGCCAGTTTCCAGCTCTCAGCCCTAGCTCTCCCACTCTCCCATTGTCCCGCTCTCCCACTCTCCCGCTCTCCCACTCTCCCGCTCTCCCGCTCCCATTACTACCTCCCAGCACCGGCCCCGGAGGCAAGCTTCACCACTTTCTCGGCGGCATCTCTCATTCCTTCTGCAACCGCAAAATTGAGTCCAGACTTCTTCAGGATTTCACGGCCCTGCTCCACATTGGTTCCCTCCAGACGCACTACCACCGGTACCTTTACTCCTTCAGTCTTGACCGCCTCAACAACGCCCGACGCGACAATGTCGCAGCGCATGATGCCGCCAAAAATGTTTATCAGCACAGCTTTGACATTGGCATCGGACAAAAGAATCTGAAACGCGTTCTTCACTTGTTCCTGGTTGGCGCCGCCGCCGACGTCCAGAAAATTAGCGGGGCTGCCGCCGGCGTACTTGATGATGTCCATCGTCGCCATTGCCAGTCCCGCGCCATTGACCATGCAGCCCACCGTCCCATCCAGCTTGATATAGTTGAGGCCAAAACGAGAGGCGCGGATCTCCAGCGGGTCTTCCTCGGAGAAATCGCGCAACTCCAGGATCTCGGGATGACGGTAAAGCGCATTGTCGTCGAAGTTCATCTTGGCATCCAGCGCATATACGTCGCCCTCTTCAGTGAGCGCCAGCGGATTTATTTCCGCCAGCGAAGCATCCTTTTCTTCGAACGCTCGATACAGTCCCGTCATCAGCTTGACCGCTTTGTTTATCGATTCCAGGGGAATTCCAATGCCGAATGCCAGCTTGCGCGCCTGG
>DASXTB010000174.1:0-7882 GCA_036505615.1 Acidobacteriota bacterium | reverse complement strand
GCTCATTACGTTAGTCACGGTTGGACCCAATACCTATGCGGCGCGTGTCTCCGAAAATTAATCCAGCGAACAAGCTTCCGTCTCAATCAGCGGCGCAAGAGGAGACACTCACGTTCACTCCGGAGATAAGAGAGAAACGCCACGCTGTTCTGGGTCAACGAAGTTTGGATCGTATCGGCAACACTCCGCTTCTACGTTTGGATCGGCTGACGCGTGAGTTGCCGGGCGTTGAGATCCTGGGGAAAGCCGAGTGGATGAATCCCGGCGGCTCGGTTAAAGATCGCGCCGCCGCAAACATCGTGGCTGAAGCGCGTCGCAGCGGAAAATTTGGGCCGGGTAAGGCGTTGCTGGATTCCACCAGCGGAAATACAGGGATTGCCTATGCCATGATCGGCGCAGCGCAGGGTTTCCAAGTGACGCTGTGCATGCCGGAAAACGTCTCCGTCGAGCGCAAGCGCATCCTGCAGGCGTATGGCGCGAACATTATCTACACCGACCCGGGCGAAGGATCGGATGGGGCGATTCGCAAAGTGCGCGAACTTGCAGCGGAACATCCCGAAAAATATTTCTATGCCGATCAGTATTCCAACGATGCCAACTGGCGCGCGCACTATCACGGCACCGCCAATGAAATCTGGCAACAGACGGAAGGACGCGTCACCCATTTCGTTTCCATGATGGGAACCAGTGGCACGTTTGTGGGTACAGCGCGGCGGTTGAAGGAATTGAATCCGCAAATTCGCTGCGTCTCGCTGCAACCTGATTCCCCTTTTCACGGCATTGAAGGCGCCAAAAATATGTCCAGCGCCATCGTGCCCAGGATTTATGATCCTTCGCTCGCCGACATGGATCTCGGCATCGCGACTGAAGATGCGTACGCTATGGCCAAACGGTTGGCCCGAGAAGAAGGATTGCTGGTGGGGATTTCCGCAGCCGCCTCGGTTGTCGGCTGTCTGCAAGTCGCGCAAAAGTTGAAGAAAGGCGAACCCGGCATATTTGTGACCATCCTTTGCGATTCCGGGGACAAGTATTTAAGCGAGAGGTTTTGGGAAGAAGGGTGAGATTTCCGATTGCCAATTTGTAAAACAATTGGAAATTGGAAATTGGAAATCCCTATGCTGAAGATTGGCAAGCCAGCTTACGAGCAAGTTCGCCGCCACGGTGAGGAGACTTATCCTCACGAGTGTTGCGGCGTGCTGCTCGGCCAGATGGATGGAGATTCGCGCGCGGTTACATCGATTGCGCGCTGCGGAAATACTCGCTCGGACTCGCCTCAGAACCGTTACAACATCGATCCTCGTGAACTGGTTCGCATTCAGCGTGAGGGGCGGGTGCGAGGAGAGGACATTGTCGGCTTCTACCACTCGCACCCTGATCATCCGGCGCGCTGGTCTCAAACCGATCTCGCCGAAGCGCATTGGATTGGATGCTCCTATGTCATCACCAGCGTAGAAAAGGGTAAAGCTGTGTTGACGAATTCGTTTGAGCTCGCAGGGACAGACGAAAACGATAAAAAGTTTGTAGACGAGAAGATTGACGTGACCTAGCCAGTGTGGCGCGGGCGCGCTTGCCACACTGGCCAAGAGTGAATCTTGGGGGCTGCTTGTGGCATCATCTACACATGCCTAAGATCCAAATTCCCACGCCCTTGCGTCAGTATGCCGGCAAAGAGCCGGCGGTGGAGGTAAAGGCCGCGACGGTTGGTGAAGCTCTCTACGGCCTGGTGGTGCGGCACCCCGAACTGCGCAGGCATCTGTATACGGACGACGGCAAACTGCGCGCCTTCGTAAACGTTTATTTGAACGACGAAGACGTCCGATATCTGCAGAAAGAAGCCACCGCCGTAAAAGAGACTGACAACATTTCCATCGTTCCCTCAATCGCAGGGGGCTCGGCACAGCGGTAGTGGATTTAATTCGTCAATCGTAAATAGTAAGTCGTAACTGAGGTCCCCATGTCCACCATCACGGAAGTCAAACCCGAAACCGCTACGCTTTCGAACGACGAAATCCTGCGCTACTCGCGCCACCTCATCATGCCGGAGGTCGGCATGGAAGGGCAGCTCAAACTGAAGGCGGCCCGGGTGCTGTGCATTGGAGCCGGTGGACTGGGCTCGCCTCTGGCGCTCTATTTGGGCGCGGCTGGCGTAGGGACGCTGGGCCTTGTTGATTTCGATGTAGTGGATTACACCAATCTACAGCGCCAGATCATTCACACTACGGCGGATGTGGGACGCAAAAAACTTGACTCCGCGGCAGACAAGCTCAAAGCTATCAACCCGCTTATAAACGTGCGTCCCTTCGACACCAGGCTAAGCAGCGACAATGCGCTGGAACTGTTTCGCGACTTCGACATCATCGTTGACGGCACTGACAATTTCCCCACCCGCTATCTGGTGAATGATGCTTGTGTGCTCACCGGCAAGCCGAATGTTTACGGATCGATTTTCCGCTTCGAAGGCCAGGCCAGCGTTTTCGCAACTGAACAAGGACCGTGCTACCGCTGTCTCTATCCCGAGCCACCCCCTCCGGGGCTGGTTCCTTCCTGCGCTGAGGGCGGAGTGCTGGGGATCCTGCCGGGACTGGTGGGCGTGATTCAGGCCACGGAAGTGATCAAACTGGTTCTAGGCAAGGGAGAGCCGCTGATTGGGCGCTTGCTCCTGGTGGACGCGCTGGCCATGAAGTTCCGCGAACTCAAGCTACGCAAGAATCCCGACTGCCCGGTGTGCGGCACCCATCCCACGATAACAAAGTTGATTGACTACAACGAGTTTTGTGGAATCCGCGGCGAGGAAGCGCCGGTAGAGGCGGGCGTCCCAGAAATCCAGGTGGAAGAATTAAAGAGGCGGCTGGATGCGGGAGAAGACGTCTTCGTCCTGGACGTTCGGGAGCCGCACGAATATCAGATCTGTAACATTGGCGGACATCTGATTCCACTGGGTGATCTTCCAAAACGTGTTCACGAACTTGACTCCAGCCGAGAGATCGTCGCTCACTGCCGCTCGGGCACGCGCAGCGCGAAAGCCGTCAACTTTCTGCGTCAGGCCGGATTCCGCAAAGTGCGTAACTTGTCCGGCGGGATTCTGGCTTGGGCGGATCGTGTCGATCCTAACATGCCTAAGTACTGAGGGAACTCTGCTTCCTTCTCGACCATTCAGCCGTGCGCGTAAGCCTAACTATCAAAAAAGGGAGCCATTGGCTCCCCTTTGTTATTGCTCGAAGCGAGATCCAACCCTACTACTTAGTGCTATCTCCTGCTTCTGCCTTGGCCGACTCGTTGCCCAGGGCCAATGCGTACTTTTTGCCAGCAAAACGGATTTCGGCCAGTGTCCGGCTGCCGTCATCATTCTTCCTAACCACGGCTGAGTCGCCGTCTGCGGAGCGATTGAGGTCAATCAATCGCGCAGGCATGGTGGCAACTACTTTCTTGCCTTGAAGAATGTTTAGCTCGACGTTAGGACCATTGCCTTCCCATTTGACGGTGTACGCTCCCGGCGCCAGTTGTTTGCCGCTTACCGTCACCGGATCGCTTACCTGGAGAGAACCTTTGTTGGCTGCGAATGCGCTTGTTGCCAGCAGCAAAGCCAGTCCCAGCAGCAAGCCCTTGGATAATTGTGACGACTTCATACGACTCCTTGTTCTTTCCCGAAAAACCGTCGGGAATCGGTTCTGGGGCGGCCTGGGATTTACCTTCGCGGAAGAACTTGCGTTTCGTGAGCGAAGGCCTACAATGCTGCCGCGGGGTTAAGCAAAGAAGGCTGGGTCGCAAGACCCGCTCTCTGTGCTCCGGGGACTGTTCTCACCTGGGCCGCCAAACCGAAAGTGAGAGCAGTCCCTTAACCCCTAAAACTTCTCTTTCGAAAAAAAATTCCATCCGCAGTCGTAAATCTTCGAATACTTCAAGATACGTTTCTTCTGGATGAAAGTTCCGCTGCTGTAGTAAATCGCAATTAACCGTTGGACGCCGCTCCCGCGTGGTCGTTAGCAATGGAATAGCGACTCCACAGTGATGCGCTGTTGTGTGCAGAAGAAATGCTTTTCCAACGGAACTTAGAGTTGCATAAGACAGCCTGAACAGGATGCTGTGCGCTGTGAAGGGATCGTGTTATGCCAAATATCGAAGAATCCGACGAGAGGGTTGAAAAGCGATCCTGAAGGCGGTGTCACGCGATTTGCAAAACTACTTTCCCGAAATTTTTGCGCTCCAGTAGAAGGCGGTACGCTTCCGCCACACGTTCCATGGGAAATACGTGTCCAATTACCGGACGCAAATGACCCTGTGACGTCCACGTGGAAAGTTGTGTCCATGCGTGGTCCATCAAGTCACGTTTGGCCGACAAATAGGTGAGCCACAATCCGTGTACGCTTCCACCCTTGGCATAGAGAGCGCGGGTATCCAATTGGGCATCTCTGCCGGTAGCAGATCCATAAATAATGACTCGTCCAAAATCGCGCAGGCAACGAATGCTCTTGGCAGTGTGTTCGCCGCCGAGCATTTCGAACACCGCGTCCACTCCTTCGCCACGAGTCATGTCTTTCACGGTTTGTTCATAGTCGCGCTGCTTGTAATTGATTCCGTGCTGCAGACCTAGTTCCGTCACGCGCGCTAGCTTCTCGTCCGTTGAAGACGTGCCGTACATCTCCAGGCCAAGCAGCTTGCCAATCTGCACCGCTGCGGTCCCAACTCCGCCGGCTACAGCATGAATAAGTACGCGGTGCGGTCCGCTGGAAGGAGATTGTTCCAGCAAGCCGGCCTTCCAGTACGCGAGATAAGCAGTGAAATAATTCACCGGAAATGCTGCCCCCTCTTCCGCGTTCCAGCCTTCCGGCACCGGCCAAAACAGATTAGTCCCAGTCGCGATGCGTTCGGCGAAGGCCGCCCATTGTGCGTATCCCATCACGAGCTGGCCGTTGTCTTCGCGAACACCGGAAAATTCTCTTCCTGCTACGATCGGAGGACGCGGCGCTCCGGGATAGCCGCCCTGCGCGGTCATGATATCGGCGAAGTTGATCCCGCCGGCTTTGACCCGGACCAATACCTGTCCTGTAGCGGGGACCGGCTCTGGAACATCTGCCACCTGAAGTACCTCTGGGCCGCCCAACCGGCTGATTAGAATAGCTTTCACTGTGCAGCAGTGTATCAGCCTTATGACGAACCCCGGCATTGGACAGGGCCGGAGAGTCCGCATTGCTAAGTCTCTGAACTTTACGTCAGGTATATACTTCCCCTGATATATGTACGGTTTTTCCCCTCCTGTTGGGATGGGGCACGGGGCACCGTTTCATCGCAAATTTATAGCGCTCCGTTTAACTCACTGGTTGACCATCACCTGCCGATATTTCGGCACGCTGGTCGGGCAGTGCGGAACTCAATCGTAACGGCTGTGGCCGGGAATGAGTTCCGAGGAGGTTTATCCGTGGATTTGTTTGTAGTGCGTTTTTTATTTGTTCTTATTGTTTCTGCCACTTGTTATTTAATTCAACCCTTCGATCTTCCGTCGAAGCTCCACGCCGGTATTGTCGGCGCCATCATCGGTGTGGCCATTGTCCTTTTCGAATGGAAGCTGCGCAGCATTAGCCTGAAACGCCTGATTGGGGCAGCCATTGGCAGCGTGCTGGGAATTTTCGGTGCTTACCTGTTTGCCCTGGTCATCCGCAACAGCCTCCCGCCTGGCCACACACAAAGCTTTTTGCAGCTCATCGTCATGTTGCTGATGGCTTACGTCGGCTTGATCGTAGGATCGAACAAAGGCGATTTGCTGAACCTTTCCGCGTTGGGGGGTGTCTTCGGGGGAGAGAAGCAGTCGAAGAAGAGCTACAAGATTCTGGATACCAGCGTCATCATCGATGGCCGAATCGCGGATATCGCGGAAACTGGATTTCTGGACGGCATCATTGTGACTCCCCAGTTTGTCCTTCGCGAATTGCAACTGGTGGCAGATTCCGCTGATTCGCTCAAGCGCAATCGCGGACGTCGCGGCCTCGATATTCTGCAACGCCTGCAAAAAGTAGCTTCTCTGCAGATTCAAATCGTAGAAGACGATTTCCCCGCGGTCCGCGAAGTGGATCTCAAATTGATTGAGTTAGCCAAGCTGTATGAAGGCAAGATCATCACCAATGACTTCAATTTGAACAAAGTCGCGCAACTTCAGGGCGTCGAAGTCTTGAACATCAACGAACTGGCCAATTCCTTGAAGCCGATCGTGCTTCCCGGCGAGACCATGCGAGTCTTCATCCTGAAGGAAGGGAAGGAATATAACCAGGGAGTGGCCTATCTCGACGATGGCACCATGGTAGTCGTAGACAACGCGCGCAAGATGATTGGCAAAACTGTCGATATCTCGGTGACCTCGGTGCTTCAAACCACTGCGGGTAAGATGATTTTCGGCAAGTGGGACGAACGAGCCATTCCTCGGAATGATTCGCGTCCTGCGATTAGTTCAGTCGGGGTAGCGCCAACTCCTGAGATCAAGAAAACCCAGCCCGTCATGGCTGAGCGCCCGTTGGAGTGAGAGGACATTTGAACGGTAAGAGTGAACTAGTGGTTAGTGATTCTGACTAGCAACTAACCACTAGCCACTGTTTTACTGGGCGTTCCCGGATGAGACTGAAGCCACTTTGATGGTACTTCCGTCGAGAGTTCCTTCCACTGTCGCCCTCTCGCCGGCCACTCGGTCGAGTTGGTCTTCTTTTCCTTCTAAAGTATAAATTTTGTCCCCGTCCACTAGCGTGTACTTGGCCCCGCCGCGCACACACGCTCTCGTGCATTCCGCTGGGCTCTTTCGGGAGCTCTTGGCATGCTTGGCCGCGCACTTCGAGTCCGTAATCATGCCGGAAATCTTTTGCGTCGCCGGGGCTGGTGGATTCGCATCGGCCGGAGGGTTGGCAGTCGCTTGCAAGGAATGCGCGACCGCGTATGCTACGGTGGCACTGGCGAAGAGAAGGGCGAGCCCTAGAGCGGCGACCAGGGCGGTAGTTGCACAAAATGTTATAAGAGCAAACCAGGAACGATTCTGCTGCACAAAGCCTCCAACACTGTCCCAACCGGATTCCGCGACGAGGGTCATCGCAGAACCGTGGATGGGTCTGTAAACTGTCTTCGCAAACGAGTTGCCAATGTGATCGTCTCTGGGGAAGGCTCGTAAATTCCTGATTCATGCTGACTTGCGTGAACTGAGCGGTGCCACTGGATTGTAAGTAGATCGGTGACGGTCAAGAAATTCACGAAGCGAGCAAAATGGCGGTACCGCAAATACCTTAGAAGTGGTGGAGGGGCTATGAAACGTGTCACGGGAATAGGCGGCATCTTCTTCAAGTCGGACAGCCCCGATCAGCTCTATCAATGGTACGAAAAGCATTTGGGGATTACACGTGCCCCCGATGGTTCAGGGGCAGTTTTTGAGTGGCGGGACGCTCAGCAGAGCGACAAGACAGGCATGACTGTCTGGTCTATTTTCCCAGCTGACACCAAGCACCTCGGTTCCAGCACCTCTCCTTTCATGATCAATTACATCGTAGATGACCTGGACGCCTTATTGAAGATGCTGCAAGAAGAAGGAGTGGAGATTGATCCCCATCGCGAAGACTATGAATACGGTCGTTTCGCTTGGATCACCGACCCGGAGGGAAGGCGGATTGAGCTGTGGGAGGCTCCCAAGACGTAAGAGGCCTCTTCGACGTCTCGTTTTGAGTATTTGAACTGGCTTCCCGCCCTCCGTATACTTATCGCCCCCTTATGAAGGTGGTTGTGATTATTCCCGCGGCCGGACTGGGGACGCGCATGGCGTCTCCACCCAGCGGAAAAGGGAAGAAGGCGGGTCCTTCCAAACAATTTACTGAGCTGGGTGGAACGCCTGTCCTAATTCATACTTTGGGTAAGTTCG
>DASXTB010000173.1:0-13747 GCA_036505615.1 Acidobacteriota bacterium | reverse complement strand
GACGCTGGAGCTCTTCCAGCATCATTTTCCGTAAACGGGTCACAGGAATCTCCTTTCCCTATGACCCACACTATGTCAGCTGTTCCTCAAATCTCTCGGCTCACCACGCGGTAGCGTCCGCCGCGCCAGCGGCTTAGTACTGGTCGACTAACCGGAAATTATCCCGTGGAAGCTCGAATCGAAAAACCGAGTGATCGCTTCCACTGACAGCCCATTACAGGCAAGGATTCTTGCTTTGAGAGCCTCGTGTCACAGCCAGGTAGTGGGCTGCAGTCCACCACGCACATCCAGGCGTCTACCACTATATATGCGCACTGCACGACGACCTGGGTATGGTCGGCGAAATCATTGTTTTGCCATAGCCGAACAAAGCACGGCACGGACTACTGTATGGCAAAGCAATCGTCCTTTAATAACACTTTCTACCAAACTCGGAAAGGTCTCGGGCGCTAGCTTGCTCTTTCGATAGCCTCCAGCCTTGCAACAGTAGATTCCGCTTCTTTTCGCATGTCCTCCAGTGCATCGAGATCCCACTCTGATTCGTCGATAAAATGCAAGTTAGTTACCACGGCTGCCGCTTCGTTGCGCATGTCATCAAGGTCGGTCAGCGTCCAGCCTGTTGCCTCGATGGCAGCAAGGTTCTGTTTGATGGTCTCGGTCAGTTCCTTCATCTCGCGCAGTTCGTCCAAGCTATAATTTTGCATTTGGTTTTTCCCCTCCTCAATTCGGGCACAAATATTCCGATACAGCCGCTTCCTTTTCAACGCCCATTTTTGGTGCAAGCGCGAAACGATCAGGCAGTTATTTTGGGGCACTGATTTCGTGGGTTGCAATTTGGGCGGGTGGTAACTTCTGGTGTAGCCAGTTTGCCTCGTGGTTGGGCGAACGGGCTAGTGTCGTGTCGGCGTTCTCGTGTCGGCACGGCGCGTTTCTGCTGAGCGCCGCTACGTTATCAGCAGGAGCGCCAATCGGTCAATCGGCCACATCCACAAAAACATCCACAAACCGAAGCCGATTTCGGAATATTGCAAGAGGATGCAGGAAATGGCAAGGAGTGCGGACTGTTGGAAATCGCCAGTATTCGTGCCCCTTTGCGCCCTTTCTGCTACTCCTAGCATCCATCGAGGGGAAAATTCCCAAGCTGGATGTCGCCGGTTCGATCCCGGTCTCCCGCTCCATCTTTCCGACGACCAACGCTGTTTAACGAATAGCTGATCTCCTGCCGTCTGGCTGGCTCTCCAGAGGGACTTATTACGGAACCCATTGGCCTAAGGTAACCAGAAATACATCCCAACCTTGTTCGTTCTCGGCTATGTTGGAGAATAACGATGTAGTTTTCGAGACCAATGACAAAATCTCGTAGCCAACTCGACACGTCGTCCAAGCAGGGCAGACAACGCCGGCGTTTTACCAGACACCGTACGGACCTGCCTCTGACAGTTACGGTTCTTCGACAGGAGGGATACGTTCGGCTGCAAGGTCGATGTCATGAGGTCGCAGAGGCCGGATTGGGCGGCGTCATCTCAACTGCGCTGGTTTCGGGAGAAGTGGTTTCTCTCGAGTTTTCCATTCCGGACCTGTCGCGACCGCTGGTCTTGCGAGCCGTGGTCCGGCACCGCGCGGGCTTCGTGCACGGTTTTGAATTCATCGGGCTGTCGCCTGAACAGCGCGAGTGCATCCTGACATTCGCCCGGCCTCTGCCCCTGGTTCCCTAACGGTTTTGTTGCAAACCCTGTTTGTCTGTCATTTTCACTTTCATCAGCGGAGCAGACTATAATGCACAACGCCCGATGTTCCCTCGGCCCCAACAGGGCAGTGATGGGAAAGAGCACTGAATTGTTGGAGGAAGAGCTTTGGCCGCTTTAGGGCAAGCCCACGTCGAGGGCACGCCGCAAGGTGATGCTTGGTGGATTCAAGTAATTCCGGTGATTGTGGGACTCGGCGGCTTCGGCGTCTACGCAACCTTCCGGGCATTCGAGGGAGCGTACTTCCAGTGGGGGCCATATCTTTCCCCCTTTTATTCCCCGCTGATCGATGTCCATCACCACTACTGGCCTTTCTCTCCCGCATTGCTGATTCTGGCAGGGCCTCTCGGTTTTCGAATTACCTGTTACTACTATCGCAAAGCTTACTACCGCGCGTTTTTTCTTGATCCACCTGGCTGCGCAGTGCCAGAGAAAACGGGCCGGCGCTACGGGGGCGAGACTAAGTTTCCTTTCATTCTCCAGAACGCGCATCGATACTTCATGTATCTGGCGGTCGTCTTTCTTTCGTTTCTCTGGTATGACGCGGTACGCAGCTTCTTCTTTGAAAATGGATTCGGTATTGGCGTCGGTTCAATCGTATTGCTGGTCAATATCATTTTGCTGACCCTGTACCTTTTCTCCTGCCACTCTTTGCGCCATCTGTTGGGCGGCAAATTGGATTGCTTTTCGTGCGTAAATTTCGGCGGTCCACGCCATTCAACCTGGCGCGGCTTGAGCGCAATGAATGAGCATCACATGCTGTTTGCGTGGATGAGCCTCATCTCGGTGGGCTTCGCCGATTTCTATGTGCGACTCGTCTCCTCGGGCGCAATCCGGGACCTAAGACTCTTGTGAACGAAAAATACGAGACTCACGAACATGACGTGTTGATCATCGGCGCCGGCGGGGCTGGTCTGCGCGCCGCCATCGAGGCTCTCGCCCAGGGGGCAAGTGTTGGAGTGATCTGCAAATCGCTGCTGGGAAAAGCTCACACCGTAATGGCGGAAGGCGGTATTGCCGCAGCGATGGCAAATGTAGATCAGGCGGACAACTGGCAGGTCCACTTTCGCGACACGATGCGGGGCGGAAAATTTCTCAACAACTGGCGCATGGCTCAGATCCACGCCCAGGAATCCAGCGAACGGGTGCGCGAACTGGAGCAGTGGGGCGCACTCTTTGATCGCACCGAGGATGGCCGAATCCTGCAGCGTGCTTTCGGAGGCCACACTTTCAAGCGTCTCTGTCACGTCGGAGATCGCACCGGCCTGGAAATGATCCGAACCTTGCAGGATCGCGGCGTGCAGATGGGATTCAATGTCTACATGGAATGCACGGTGACGCGCCTGCTGAAAGATGGAGACCGCGTCGCCGGCGCATTCGGCTACTGGCGTGAGAATGGGCGCTTTGTACTGTTCAAAGCGAAATCCATCGTCGTCGCCACCGGTGGTATCGGCAAAGCTTGGTCGATCACTTCGAATTCGTGGGAATACACGGGAGACGGTATGGCTCTCGCCTACGATGCCGGCGCAGACTTGATGGACATGGAGTTTGTCCAGTTCCATCCCACCGGCATGGTGTGGCCGCCGGGAGTGCAAGGAATCTTGGTCACCGAAGCGGTGCGCGGTGAAGGAGGAATCCTTCGCAACCGATTGGGCGAGCGCTTTATGGAGAAATACGATCCCAAGCGGATGGAGCTCTCAACCCGCGACGTGGTCGCGCGCGCCATTTATACCGAAGTACGCGAAGGACGCGGAACCGAGCATGGAGGCGCCTTTCTCGATATTTCTCACAAACCCGCCGAATATGTAAAGCGAAAGCTGCCCAGCATGTATCACCAGTTTCTTGAACTCGCCGACGTTGACATCACCAAGGAGCCAATGGAAGTCGGCCCTACGTGTCACTACGTGATGGGCGGCGTCAGGGTCGAGGCCGACACGGCACAATCTTCTCTGCCAGGATTGTTTGCCGCCGGAGAAGCCGCGGCTGGGCTGCATGGCGCCAATCGACTGGGGGGAAATTCGCTCTCAGACCTTCTGGTCTTCGGCCGCCGCGCCGGGCTGGCGGCGGCCCAGCACGCAAAGACCACAAGCACACCGGCGCTCGATGGCAGAGAGATCGAAGACGCAGAACGTGAGCTGTTGACACCTTTTGAGCGTAAAGATGGAGAAAATCCCTACAACCTGCATAGCGATCTCCAGGAAGTTATGCAGGCTCAGGTCGGCATTTTCCGCACTGAGGAAGACCTCCAATCCGCGCTAACAAAGATCGGACAGTTTAAACAACCGAGTGAGCAATTTTCCATCACCGGCTCGCGAATGTTCAATCCTGGATGGCATCTATGCCGCGATCTCAAGTCCATGCTCACCGTCTCCGAAGCCGTTACTCGCAGCGCCATAGCGCGGCGTGAGAGTCGAGGTGCGCACAGCCGCATCGATTATCCAAAACTCGATCCCGAGTGGGGAAACAAGAATAACGTGATATCGCGGCGAGCTGACCGCATGGAGTTGCGCCAAGAGCCGATTCCAAGTATTCCCGAGGACTTGCAAGCGTTACTTGCCGAAGAAAAAGGAACTGGAGCTTAACCATGGCTGAGGCTGTCCTGCGAATCTTCCGCGGCACGCGTGAGGGAGGAGAGCCGGTAGAGTACCGCGTTCCCGTGGCCACTGGAATGGTTGTGCTCGATGCCCTGCATTACGTCCAGAAGCATCACGCTCCCGACCTTGCGGTGCGCTGGAACTGCAAGGCAGGGAAGTGCGGCTCCTGTTCGGCGGAGGTGAACGGCCGCCCCCGCCTCACCTGCAAAACTCGCATGGATACTCTTCCTCAGGACAAGCCCATCACCATCTTCCCCATGAAAGCATTTCCCGTGATTAAGGATTTGGTGACGGACGTTTCCTGGAATTACAAAGTGAACAAGAAAATTCCACCTTTCCAACCTCGCAAAGGCGTGGAATGGAAAATGTACCAACCCGACATCGATCGTGTGCAAGAATTCCGAAAATGCATTGAATGCTTCCTGTGCCAGAACGTTTGCCATGTACTCCGCGACCATGGGAAGCGGGAGGAATTCGGCGGTCCACGTTTCTTCGTGCGCGTCGCCGGCCTAGAGATGCATCCTCTGGACGGCCTTTCCCGCACTAGTCTGCTCAAAGACGAACTTGGACTTGGCCTTTGCAATATTACAAAGTGCTGCACTGAAGTGTGCCCCGAGGGAATTCGCATCACCGATAACGCAATCATTCCCTTGAAAGAACGTGTTGTGGATGAGTTCTACGATCCATTGCTTCGCCTAGTACGAAAAATCAGAAATGCCGGAAAGCCAGCTCCCGAATGACCGCTCAAGGATGAAGGACTATGGAACTGAAACTGAAATCAATCTCACCCGAAGGCGTGGATGCTGCCCTCTCCAAAGCCGAGCTATATCGTTTCCTGAACGAACCGGAAGAAGCCGAGTCCATATGTCAGGATGTGCTGGTGATCCAGCCTGGACATCAACTCGCGCTGCGCCTCTTAGGTCTGGAAATCACCGATCAGTTCACCGGCAATCCTGCCGACTGCTATTCCGAGGCCGAGAATGCATTCCAGCAGCTTACTGACCTCTATGAACGACTCTACTATCTGGGCATCCTCTATGAGCGGCGTGCTAAGGCACAGCTTGGCATAGGACGCCCGCCTCACACTCTGCTGGTGCTTCTCGACGAGGCTATGCGCTGCTACCAAGAGGCAGAAAAAATTCGTCCGACTGGGAATGACGATGCCATCCTGCGCTGGAACCGTTGTGTGCGTTTAATTCAAGAGCACGCCGAATCAGACTGGCATCGCGAGGTTGAAATCGAGATGGGAGACAGCACTTCTTAACCCATCGTCAGCTGCACGGTGCTCAGCGTCGCCCAACTGTGAAATAGGGAAACGCAGTCTTTCCTCGAACTGACCCAATAACTGGACGACTAAATGCTAAGTGCCAAGTGCTGAGTGCTAAGTGCCGCTTTCTACCGCTAGAATGACTTCGTGACCCGACTCTGCTTCTTCATGGGGAAAGGTGGGGTTGGCAAGACAACCGTTTCCACGGCTTATGCGGTGCGTTGCGCGATGGAGAATCGCACCCAGCCGGTGCTGCTCCTCTCTACCGATCCGGCTCACTCTCTTGCCGATGTTCTCGATCAGTCGCTGGGAGAAAATCCGGTAAAGGTTCACCTGCCTCGCGGAAAGCTAACCGCATGGCAAGTCAACGCCGAGAAGCGCTTCCACAGCTTTCTAAATCGCCATAAAGAAAATCTGCTCGCTATCCTGGAAAATGGCTCCATCTTCTCGCGGGAAGATATTGAGCCGCTGATGGACACGGCTGTCCCCGGCATGGCCGAAATGGCGGCCCTGCTTGCCCTCGACGACGCACTATCCTCAGGCCGGTACCATCAGATAGTTGTGGATACCGCCCCTTTCGGCCATACCTTGCGACTCTTTGAATTGCCGGAACATTTTCAGCGTTTTCTGAACTTTTTGGATTTGGCGGCGAGTCGCGACCAAATTCTGGCACAGCATTTTGGAGGCAACGCTAAACCGGCCTCCTTTCCCATACTCGAACAATGGTCGCAAATGGTAAGCGGTGTTCGCGATGCACTACGCGGCGCAGAAATGTTCCTGGTCACGACCTCAGAAAAGTTTTCTCTCAACGAATCCCTGCGATGTCGGGATGTGCTGGGGCAACAATCAACGCCGCTGAAGTTCAGCAGTGTGGTTCTGAATCGCGCGATTGATAGCTCGGCAGGTTGCGCAGTCTGCCGCAACAGAGTTGCTGCAACGCGCGCGGCACGTGTCCTGCTCAAACGTGAATTCCCAGGCACAGACCTTTACGTTGGCGAGGATTTCGGCGCTCCCGTGGTTGGCATAACTGGATTGGCCGCTTTCGCAGCTCACATTTTTGACAGCAAGCCCATGAAGTGGACGCCTCGCACTCCGAAAGCCCCAGAGACGCGCCTGTTTGATTCCAAGTGGCCGGTCCTGAAAACTCCACTGACCATGGTCGTGGGCAAGGGTGGGGTAGGGAAGACGACGATTTCTGCTGCCTTGTCGTTCAACACCCGTGCGAAGTCTAAACTGCCAGTCGAGATATGCTCTGTCGACCCCGCGCCTTCCCTCGACGATATTTTTCAGGCCGATATCACGGATGAAGCCCGACCGGTGCTGAGTGACAGTGAGTTTCTGGCTTCAGAAATGGATTCCGTTCATCTGTTCAGGCAGTGGGTCGCGGAGGTAAAACAAACCATCGACCAGGCCACTACGGGGAATGTTTCCGGAATACACGTCGATCTCTCTTTTGAGAGGCGTCTGTTTTCTGAGCTGCTGGAGATCGTTCCCCCGGGGGTAGATGAAGTTCTCGCCATCGTGCACATATTGGATCTACTCGGCGATTCTTCCAAACGGGTGGTGATTGACATGGCGCCCACCGGCCATGCCCTCGATCTGCTGCGGACGCCACAGCGCATTCTGGCCTGGACCAGGCTATTGTTGAAAACCCTGGCGGCGCACCGTACACTGGATTTCGCTCGCGATGCCGGGGTGAAGGTGGCGGAGCTCGGTCAGCGTGTCCGCGAACTCCTGGACCTTCTGAAAGACCCCGAACGCTCCTGCATCTATACCGTGATGCTTCCGGAGCCCCTGCCCGACCGTGAAACGGAGCGGCTAATGCATGATCTCGGGGAACTAGGTCTGTCGTCGAATTCCCTATTCATCAACCGCGTTTTGTTTGCGGCGGATACGGAGAAATGCCAGCGCTGCCGGCGAACCCGGCAATGGCAAATGGCCACCACGGTCAAATTAAGCCGGCGCTATAGCAACAAGACCATCTACGCCGTGCGTAACTTTCCCGCGGAGATCGCGGGCAAACGAGCGCTACGCTCATTCACAGGAGAGCTATGGCGCGCACGATGACCCGGCACCAGCCGGATTCCGTTGTCTATTTGTACGGTGTCACCAGGCCACCCGTCAGCAATCCCCCGCAAGTGCCCGGCGTGGACGGCGAATCCAAAATTGAAGCGCTCGATTGTGCAGGTCTGATATGTTGGGTAAGCCGCGTTCCCGCCGAAGACTTTGGGGAAAATCTTTCGCGCAAGCTGGAAGATTTGGATTGGTTGGCTGCGGTAAGCGTTCGTCACCAGCGCGCTGTCGCCTCCATCGCTGACAAGCAAGATATGTTGCCCGCACGTTTAGGGACGGTGTTTTTAAGTGACTCTTCGCTCCAAGACGACATCAGCAAAAGAAAAGCAGCGCTGGAAACCGATTTTAGTCGCATCCAGGGGAGTGAAGAATGGGGAGTAAAGGTCTTTGTGCTGCCTGCACGCGTCAATCTTCCGCCCAAGGTGCGCACCGGAAAAGAGTATTTGCAAGCGAAGTCTAGCTTGCTGCAAAGCCGTACTCCTCCGAAGGCGGATGAAGACGTGAAACGTTTCGCCTACGAACTAGATCAGCTTGGCGTAGCCACCGCTGAGGGTGGCAAGATTAGTGGAGGGCGCCGCGACTTGCAATACCAGGTCAGCGTGCTGGTGAAACGGGCGGACAGGACTAAGTTGCAGAACCTTCTGCGCCGTTTTTCCCGCGATTGGAAGGACAAACGAAAAATCGAAATCACCGGGCCCTGGCCCCCATATTCTTTTGTATCGCGAGAAAGCGAGTCTAAATCCTGAAACCACGGCGGAACCCATCAACTCTCAAAATAATTTTATGCCGCAGCCCTCAGAAGATTTGGTGATCGCCAGCGCTGATCGCGATCAAGAGATGACTTTGCTGGACATCCTCGACCATGTGCTGAACGCCGGGGTAGTGATTCGAGGTAGCCTGGTGATCTCACTCGCGGGTGTGGATCTGGTCTTTCTGGGTTTAGACGTGGTTCTCACCTCGGTCGAAACCGCGATGCGGCACATGCGACTTCCCAACGTCAGTCCTTCGGAAGCTTCCTCGAAGGGGTCACCGCGGTAATGGCTGTCCTCGCGTACTGCATCACTGAAACGCAGCCTGAGATAGCGGTCCCACACGCCGGAGTTCGAGGAACAACCATCGAAACCGTCCGCATCGACGACTTGCAATGCCTTACTTCACAATTCGATCCACAGGATGTGGTAGGGAATGCGTCCATCCAGGAAGCCGCGCTGGACTTCAACCGCGTGCTGCAAGATCTTCTGCGGCAGACCGCGATTATTCCGTTTCGCTTTCCCACGATTCTCACGGATGAAACGGCGCTCTCGCAATTCCTAACAGAGCATCAGGCAGAGTACCGTGAGGCGCTACTCCGGTTACATAATTGCGTTCAGATGGAAATTCAACTCAAGATGCAGACTTCAACCCAGCCGCAAGCCACCTCGCCAAAATCGGGCGCGGAATACCTCCGGGGTCGTCAGGCCCAGCATCAATATATTGAGAGTATCGTTGCCCGCTTTCGGGAAGCGGCCCAACACCTGGCAAAAGACTGGCGGCACCACGAAACTGTCGCGGGAATTCGTTGTTTCGCGTTGGTCGATAGAAGTGACGTGCAAGCTTTTTTACGGCAGATGAAAGGTGTTTCCGTTCCAACTGAGTCTGAGCCCCGTGTCACCGGACCGTGGCCAGCCAGTGAATTTTTGAAAGAGCAGTGATGGCGAACAAAGACATCGACTCTGACATTTCAGAAGTAACGGAGGCTTTGCGCCTTTCTGATGCCGCTGCCGGACTGTCGGGACGTATTGACTGTTCGCCGGAGACAATTGAGAAGAGTCTGGCTAAGTTGGTCCTCAGTCTGATTGAACTATTGCGGCAGTTACTGGAGCGACAGGCCATCCGGCGGATGGAAGGGAACTCCCTAACCGAGGAACAGGTTGAGCAGATGGGCGAGGCCTTGATGAAACTGGAAAGCAAAATAGCGGAACTTGCAACCCATTTCAATCTCACCCCTGCCGATCTCAACTTGGATCTGGGTCCACTGGGGCGTCTGGTTGAGTAATTCATCTACAGGAAAAACAGTATTTCCTAACGTATTTTCCTGTAGTCCTGCTGTATTTTATCTATTGATAACGTATCCACCGCTTGGGCAATTGACTTCGCTCACATGAGTCAGTAGCATCGTCGAGCGGCAATCGATTTCGCTGTCGTAAGCCGTTTTTTTCCCCCAAAATTAAGAAGAAACTACATGGATAGACTTCCATCGTCATCCGGGACCTTAGTCGACATCCTGGACCGGGTTCTGGATAAGGGTTTAGTGGTTGCCGGCGACATTCGCATTTCACTGGCGAACGTCGAACTGCTCACGATTCGCATTCGTCTGCTGGTGTGTTCTGTGGACAAAGCCGAACAGATCGGTTTGAACTGGTGGAAGTACGATCCTCACCTCACTATGCCGGCGGGGGTAACTCGCCCTGCCCTTCCTCCGGCGAAGCCCCCAGCGCGCAGGGCCAGAGCGCGAGTGCCTAATGCCAGGCGCAAAGCTTAGCCGCATTTACTAGGAGGAAAGTTTCATGGCTGTCGAACGCATATCGGGTGGTTCAAGCCTCATCGACGTACTCGATCGGGTATTGGACAAAGGAATCGTAATCGACGCCTGGGTACGCATTTCTCTGGTCGGCATCGATTTAATCACGGTCGAAGCGCGCGTGGTTGTGGCCTCGATCGATACTTATTTGAAATACGCGGATGCCGTCGGTCTAATGGGAATCGTTTCGCGCCCGCAGTTGCCCGGGGTAGAGCAACCGGAGATCCCGATGGAAACTACGCGACGGGTTACTCGCGTTCCCGCCCGGCGTGGAGGCCGTCGTCGCGGTTGAAGTTGGCTGTGGTTTCACGGAGTAGATCCTAAATGGCAACCCCACAGCTGCGGCCCAAATCCAAGGTATTCGTTTCTCGCGATTCCGTAAGCGAATCGGCAGCTCTGCGGCTGCTCTCCGCCGAACGCCCAGAGGAGATTTTCCCCATCCTCCTCGAAGAAATCGTCAAGCTTGGCTTCTCCCGGGCAATGATTTTGGAAGTAGATTTCGAAACAGGTGAGGTGAAACCTACTGCCTCTCTGAATTGTGATAACTCTTTTCTGGCGAAGTTCCGGACTTCGCTGTGGGCCAGTGAGAACCCAATCGTTTCCGCATTGCAAAATCCTAATCCTGCAATCCTGCATCCCGATAACGGCAGCAGTCCCTGGTACGCCTATCCCATGATCTACCGCAGCTCGAGTCGGTGTTGGGAAGCAGAGAGGGAGCGGCGGCAGGACTGCCTGGCGATCCAAAATGCTCGAATTACCAGGAAAATGCAGTTTGAAGATCAAGTTTGTGCTGCCTGCGGCATGCAAGCCTACGCCACGCTGGTGCTCGCCCAAGTTCACAAGAACACCAGTGAGGCACATTTAGAGCAGTTGAGGGCGCTGGCAGCGCGAGCCAACGGTTACCTTTCCCGCCTCTTCAAGGTGGAGCATTACTACAACCGCATGCGCGACATGGAAGTAACCATTGCGCGCTTGCAGGCGGTGATGCAAAGCATGGCCGATCCCGTGATCCTCACCGACAGTCAGCATCGTGTAATTACGCAGAATAAGGCTGCGGAACGTTTCTTCCGTGTCCCCGAAGGCGTCAGCGAGGGAGGCAAGCGGGCGGTAGAGTTGAACAACTTGCTCTTCTCGGCGGCGTTGTCCTCGATGGTAGTCAGCGCGAGTGGCGCTTCTCGCGATCTCACGCTGGTGGATGTGATGGAAGGCGAAGAAGTTCTTTTTGAAGCCGTCTCGGCTCCCACCTTCAGCAAGGAAACGGTCCGTACCGGCATGGTAACCGTGATGCGTGACGTTACTGACCTGCGTCGTGCCGATGAAGAAGTTCGGGCCAATCTGGAGAAGCTCCGCACTGCCGAAGAGATTGTGAGCCAGGATCGCGATCGCCTCAATCTGGTCATTGAGAACGTGGGTGACCCGATTATCGTTGCCGACAATTCGGCCAAGATTGTCTTGCTCGATCCCATGGCAAAAGATCTATTCGGCTCGGTCGAAACATCCAAGGATCCCCAAGTAGTAAAGAACCAGGCCAAACTGGACGCATACCTGAATTCGTTTACTTTCTCCTTCTCAGACAAAGAAAACCGTACGCTCTATCTTCACAACCCAACTTCTCGTACAGATACGGAATATGCTGCCCGGTCGGGTAAGATTTACGACGCTCGCGGACAGGTAGCGTACACCGTGACCGTGCTGCGTGATTTCTCGGCCTGGAAAAAACTGGAACAACTTCAGCTGGAAAGACGAATGCTGGAGATGGAGAAGTTCGCCGCTACCGGCCGTTTGGCGGGAACCATTGCCCACGAGATCAACAATCCTCTAGAGGCGATGAAAAATGCCATTCACCTGCTCGCGGGGAAACTGGATCCTCAACTCAATCCCATTTTTGAAGTTCTGAGGACCGAAAACGACAGAGTTACCCGCATCGTTCGGCAGATGCTTGGGCTTTATCGTTACACGGCTCCGCTGGGCAACTTTGATTTGAACAGCGTGGTGGAAGACACACTCGCATTGTTTGCACGGCCCCTGGAGAAATCCGGCGTTCAGATAAATAAAACGCTGGGGAAACTTCCACCCATCAAGGGTTCTGCCGACCAGTTCCGTCAATTGCTTTCCAACCTGGTGGTCAACGCCAAGGACAGCATGAAAGCGGGCGGCAAGCTGCTCATTGAAACCAGCGAGATTCGCGCACTGGATGGCTTACATAGTTCATTAAGACTAGTTGTGGCAGACACGGGCTCCGGAATTCCTGGCGAACTCCAGAAGTCCATGTTTGAGCCTTTCATTTCTACAAAGGGCGAAAAGGGAACTGGTTTGGGACTTTGGATCGTCAAGGGAATTGTGGAAAATCATGGTGGCCGAATCCGGGTGCGCAGTACCGTGGGTAGGGGCACAGTATTCAAGCTGACCTTCCCCATTGTTCGGCAGGTTCCGATCGCTCCATTAAAGTAATTGCGAGATATAAGACTTTGAAACCAAAATCCACTAAGCGAGAAACTAAAATGGCGACCAAGCCCTTGAGCAAGCTAACCCGCAGAAGCAGTGACGTCGGCAAAGAGGACTTGCACGTCCGAATCTCGGACAGGCCCAATGCCCCGGAAACGGCTCCCGGGGAAGGCGGACGTTACGTCTATGGCATTGTGGAAACCAAAGAACACCTGAATTTCGGCAAGATCGGTATTGGCGGGGCGGGCGAACCTGTCTATGGCGTCAATTATCAAGACATCGCCGCCGTGGTCAGTAAAACCGCGGTTGCAATATTCGATCCGACCCGGGAAAACGCCCTGGCACACGAACATGTGATCGAAACCGTAATGAAAAATTACACCATCATCCCGATGAGTTTCGGAACCGTGTTTCGTACCGACGACGATATTCGGCAGGTGTTAAAAAGCATTTACGTTTCACTCAAAGACGTCTTGAAGCAAATGGCGGGCAAGCTCGAATTCGGTGTAAAGGTTAACTGGGACCGCGATCAAATTATCGACGAGCTGCAGCAGCACGATGAAGAGCTCCGGAAGTTTCACCAGGAGATCGTCCGCAAACAGTTGCAGTCAACCTATTTCGCGCGTATGCAGCTGGGCCGGATGATTGACAAAGCATTGGCCGAGCGCGCCACTCTGTATGTGCGTGAGATCTATGAAGCGCTTCGCAGTTGCTGTGTCGCCTCACGTGATAACCAGCCCATCGGCGACAAAATGATCATGAACGCTGCATTCCTGGTGGAAAGAAAACGTGAAGCCGAATTCGACGCGGTTGTAAACAAACTGGCAAAAAAATACGGAAAACGTCTGAAGTTCAAGTACACGGGGCCGTGGCCGCCTTACAATTTTGTGAACATACGCCTCAAACTTGAGCGAGGGTCGGCTTCTTGAGCCGCACCGGAATAATGGCTTGCCATGTTCCTGCTTGACGACCTTTTATCTTTGCCGCTGAGTGGGCTTAAGTTCGTATTCCGCACTCTGCGACAGGTGGCCGAGGAGCAATACACCGACACCGGGCCCATTAA
>DASXTB010000172.1:0-10706 GCA_036505615.1 Acidobacteriota bacterium | reverse complement strand
CGTACTGATGTCAAGTTTTCCGCCAACCGACAAAGCCACTCGAAAATATCATCGCTCCTTTCCAGAGGTCTTGTATAATAAAGTTGTCAACATTTACCCGAGCAGGGTAGGTGATCGCCGTTCAAGCGGCAGGTTGTCGGTGGCAGGTAAAAATGCAACACCGGCCTAACCCATCCGCGGTCGGTTGTCGGTGACAGCGAGAGGGCGTTGAACTCAACCTGCCACTGATTACCTGCTGCTTGTACGGAGGAAAGTCCGAACACCGCTGGGCTGTGCGCTTCGTAACTCGAAGGATCCGCGAGGATACGGAAAGTGCCACAGAAAATACACAGCCATTCAAGTGGCAAGTTAGCAGTAGCAAGTTACAAGAAACAGCATTCAGATAACTTGCCACTGCTAACTTGCCACTTGAACGGTAATGGTGAAAAGGTGCGGTAAGAGCGCACCGCTTTCTTCGTGAGAAGAAAGGCAGGGTAAACCCCGCACGGTGCAAGACCAAATAGGCAGCGTCGTCCCCTTGGATGCTTGTGCTCAGGAGTTCTCGTAAGAGAGATGCTGCGGGTAGGTCGCTAGAAGGAGGAGGCGACTCCTCCTCCAGATGAATGATCACCCTCGACAAAATTCGGCTTACAGCCCTGCTCTGGAAATGTTGATGCAAGCGGCCCCCGCGCCAATCCGCGCCGCTGTTGAAAGGCCGTGAAGAAATTCACCGCGAAGGCGCGAAAGCCGCTTAAGCTAATAAGGCCGCCCCCCCGCCGTCAAATCGAGCTAGACAATTGACACAAGTGCTCTTCGAATAGAAACTTTAGATCCTAAAATCAAAACCGTTCGCGCTCTTCGCGCCTTCGCGGTGAATTTTTTCTCACGTTTTTAGCCGGGTGGATTATTTGGCTGCGACCGCGCCTCCCAGCCTGCCTTCGCCGCGATAAGACTTGAGCCACCCGTATACCTTTCCGAAGTTGACCTTGGCCTCGAACCTCACCGGCACGCGCAACTGATCGTCTGAGTACCAGATGGAGAAAGTTCCGCCGCGGCTGAACAGTCCCATCGCTGACCCGGTATGCAGCTTGACGGCCGCCACCTTTCCCTCCCCCGTGTCGATGATCTCCCGCTTCTCGACTGTAATTGTAATCGGTCGCGTGGTTCCATTGTCGCTCAACATCATTTGGAAGCTCCGCCCCGATTCCAGGTCAAATCTGCGCGCGGCGTAGAATACAGAGAGGACGTCGACGGCACATGACGGCAGGGGAAGTGTTTCGTCCCTTGTCAACTTACCTGGATTGACGGAAATGTCTTTTTCCACAACGTGAGTTTTCCTGTGCTCCCGGTCGAAAGTGAGGGTAATTTCCCGCTTGCGATCGCCCTCTTTTTGGATTTTGACGATTTTCAGCGAGCAAAAATCTGGTTCAAGGACGAGGGATTCAAAGGAGTCGTCGATGTCAATGCCCCCCAATTTGGGAAAAAAACCGTCGGATTTCGCGGTTGCTGTAAAGTGCATCGCGCGCTTTCCTTCATAAGTGGTTGGAGCCTCGACCCGCAAAGTGGTGTAGCCTGCGTGCACACTGGGCATAAAAAACAGCGGAGCCTTCCATTTAACTTCGTACACCATGACCTCGTCGGGTTTAAACGGCAGAGGCGTGCGTGCAGGCGCTGCCGCATGAGAGGCAGACAGAGTCCAGAATGCGAAAAGCAGCAACCAGCGAATCTTCAGTTTTTCCATAGTCTGAAGCAGATCCAGGAAAAGATCCCCAAGAATCCCACCACTGCGTTGTACTCTCGGTTACGCAGCACGCGCGACCAGCGGAAACCGATTTCAGGCCTGGGGGTCGCGTCTCCAAGGCGCCTGTTTTGTCCTTCCAGGCTCAACTCTACGCTCCCGGCCGGAAGTGAACCGGGCTTTGTCAGCCTCGGAACAAATAAAGGCACAGCGCATCGATATTCTGGGAACCTCTGCGGAAACAGTTTTAGCATTTCTTCTTCTTCTCGTTTCATTACCGGACCATAAACGCACCAAAAGAGTCCGACGAAGATCGCGATAAGCCAAACGTTGGCCGCAGCGATGCATGCCCCAGCGCCCAGAATAAACGACCCCAGGTACAGCGGGTTTCGTGTGTACTGGTACGGCCCGCTGACTTCCAGTTCCCGGCTCTTTTCGATGCAGCCGGCAGCCCAGAGACGAAGGCCGAGCCCCAGCAGGGCCACAGACAATCCGACGGCGGCCAGCACGGGAGTAGGGCGGCTAAACAAGACAAACAAAACGCCTAACAAAAAGCCGAGAGGTACCCGAATCCTCTGAGCAAGCGCCGGAAAGTCCCCGTTCATTTCTTTAGATGGTGGATTTGACAAAGGGGTTTCATTCGACTTTCGACGTTCGACTTTGGACCTTCGACTTTTGACTTTCGACTTAGGATGTCGACCTGCGACCCATATCAGCGGATAATTTTTGCTCAAACTGTTGAAAAGCCCGCCACACTTCTCCGGTTTCCAGGTAGCGCATGCAGCTATGGTGCCAGCAGGTTCGCAGATAACAGTGCGAGCATGGAAGCAGGTGCTGAACCACGTGATGTTGCGTGTGGTAAGGGCCGTTCATCTCGACGGTTGTCGGTCCGAAGATGGAAAAAACCGGAACTCCATAGGCAGCGGCGATGTGCATGGGGCCTGTGTCGCCTCCAATGAACATGTGGGAGTAGCGAACAAAGCAGGCAAATTCCGCGATGGAGAGGGCCACGGGCACTACCGGCACCGGCTTGGCGTATTTCTGCAACGTTTCGATCAAAGTTTCTTCTCCCGGCCCCCATGTGCACACAATGCCGTATCCGTAGTAGTCATGAATGAATCGCGCCAACTCGCCAAAGCGCGTTGCAGGCCACAACTTGGTTGCCCACCCCCCTCCCGGATTGACAACGATAAAGTTCTGCGGAATGGTCCCTAACAGGGACTGTACTCGCCGCTGGTCCCGTTCACTCCAAAGCTTGTCGGGATAAACCGCAGGGCCGGACGGAAAGACTCCCAATAGGTTCAAAAGCGATCGGTTTCGCTCGATCCGGTGCATCAGCCCGGCGGGTTTCGCCTGCCGGGCATAAAAGATTCTAGCGAGAGGATCGCGTAAATCGGAGGTACTGATGCCAAGCGCCTCAGCGGCTCCGGAAAGACGAGCCAGCAATGCGGATTTCGTTAGACCTTGGAAGTCAAGGGCGGCGTCGTATCGTCGACCCCGTAATTTCCGGATCGTGCCGCCGACCTCTTTTAATGTGTTCGCAGAGAATGGAGCTCGGCGCCAGTTTTGCGTGGATACTTCTATGACCTGGGCCAACATCCCGGAATTTCGCAGCAGTTCTGCCGCACCCGGTTCCACGATCCAATCTATTTCACTGTCAGGGAAATGATTCCTCAGATCCATCAGCGCCGGCAGAGTGTGGACCACGTCGCCGATAGCGCTGAGCTTGACGATCAAAAACCGGTGCGCTCTCATTGTCTCTTTCTGCCTGCGCCTTTTAGGGCCTCATTGTCCTGAATCTTCCGAATTAAATCACGTGTGGAGTGGTCCTTGGGGTCACCCACAATCATGGTAAGCCCTCCATATGCCTTCACCAGATCGCGTTCTGGCACGGTTTCTTCAGTGTAATCGGTTCCCTTGGCGTGAACATCCGGCTGGATAGACCGCAGCACGTTCTCGACGGTGGGCTGAGAAAAGACAATTACAAAATCGACGCACTCAAAACCGGCGACCATGGCGGCACGACCCGATTGGGAAAGAAATGGACGGCCGGGTCCCTTCAAACTTCGAACGCTCTTGTCAGAATTGATTGCCACAATCAGGACATTTCCCAGCGCTGCCGCTCCCTCAAGATATCGCACGTGTCCTACATGAATCAGGTCGAAACACCCATTGGCGAGGACGATCTTCTTTCCCTCCTCTTTGAGCTTGACGCAGCGCCGGCTTAGTTTCTCAAGAGAAAGAATCTTGTATTGATTCATTGTTCTGCCGCCACTGCACTTTTCAACTCGTCAGGAGAGACGGTCGCTGTGCCGTGTTTCATCACCACCAACCCGGCAGCATAGTTGGCCAGCATGGCAGCCTCAAAGAACGTAGCGCCAGCCGCCAGCGCTGTAGTGAATGCGGCGATGACCGTGTCTCCGGCTCCAGTGACGTCGGCCACCTCATCGGAGCCATAAATGGGGATGTGCGTCACCCGATCTTTCTCTTCCACTAAGGTCATGCCAAAGCGTCCCCGAGTGATCAGGAGAGCCTCCAAGTCACAACGCTGGCGGAGCTCCTTACCAATCGCTTCGATGCGCTTTTCATCCTGTCCTATCCTGGTGTGAAGCGCTTCTTCGACTTCCGAAATATTGGGAGTTAGCGCCGTCGCACCTCGGTAGTCCAATAATGAGAAGCGAGAGTCGACAATAACGGGAATGTGCCGCTTGCCCGCCGAATCGGTGATGATCTCCTTCACAGATCGGTCAACCGTGCCGACGCCGTAATCGGAGACTACGACGCCATCAACCTTCTCGATAACGGATCGGACCAAGGAAGCAAGTCGCTCACGGACTCGAGGCAGTGCCTCGAGCGAGCTTTCATAATCCAGCCGAACGATCTGTTGCCTTGGCGAATGGCTGGAGCCGCCAAGAATCCTGACCTTAGTGGGCGTTGAGTATTGCTCCTCGGTAATTACTGCGGCCCCTGGAGGCAGCATTTCGGCAAGCTGCTTTCCCGGTTTATCCGAACCGACGGCGCCTACTGTAATCACTTTCGCTCCCAGCGTAGCTGCATTGTTGGCCGCGTTGGCGCCTCCTCCTGCTGCCGACCTCGTCTCACGATACTTAAGAATCAGCACCGGAGCTTCTCGCGAAATACGGGAAATTTCACCAAATAGAAACTGGTCCAGGATGAGGTCACCGAAAACGAGAATAGTTTTTTGAGGGAAGCTGTCTATCACCTGGAGCAATCTGTCTTTCAATGCCCTCCTCCCTCCGCCTGCAGAATATCATCCGCCAGCTTACACACTTCCTGTACTTCGATTTTTTTAAAGCAACGCAGATCAATGGGGCAGGTGCGCAAAAAACAGGGTGTGCACTCCACTTGCTTGTGTATCACATAGGCCCCAGGGGTCAGAGGCCCGGTGGCGCGTTCATCGGTAGAGCCGAAGAGCGCGATCAGCGGTCGTTGCAGCGCCGCCGCAAGGTGCATCGGTCCCGAATCGTTGCTGATAAAGAGATCACAGTGCTCAATTAGCCCCATCAATTCTCGAAGCGTGGTGCTGCCCGTCAGAATGACGGGCGCGTGCTTCATGCTGACTTGAATTTCTCTGGCTATTTTGCTTTCCCCAGCCGAACCGAGAATCAATATCTGCGCGTTCCATCGAGTCACGAGATAGTCGGCCACCGCGGCATAGCGTTCCGGAAACCAGCGTTTGGCCGGACCGTAAAAAGCTCCAGGATTGATGCCTATGACCGGCCTGAGAAGCGAGACGCCGAGTCTCTCCAGAATGTCCACGGCCTGTTTTGTGTCCTCTCCACCGAGCCGAAGGCGGACATCCGGTTTGTAGCAGCCATTTCCAATGTATTGCACCGGGCTGAGCCCCGACTGCGTGAGCAGATCCAGGTAGTAAAAGCTTTGATGCAGGGTAAGCGCCTCACGACGCACCGGAAGGGAACAAGTGAGAAGGAATCCGCGATGGTCGGTATTGTAGCCGATGCGCAGGGGAATGCGCGATAGCCAGGCAATTACCGCACTTCTGAAAGCGTTGGGTAAAAGCAGGGTGCAGTCGAAGTTCCTTCGACTCAAGTTTCGACAGAGCCTGAGCATCCCGCCAGTCCTGTCATCGTCATTCGGATCAATCGAAATTACTTCATCCGCTGCCGCGCCGGCACGATAGATGTCCGAGACCCAAGCTCTGGCTAGGATGGCCAGCCTGGCATCGGGGTAAAGCCTGCGTATCTCTTTGACCACGGGAAGGCTTATGATGCAGTCGCCGATCCAGTTGGGAGCGCGGATTAGGATTGAATCCATAAAATCTCAGATATCCAGAAAAATCCGCAAGAACTCCAGGAAGCTTTCTTCCTCATCGACTCGCGTCTCAATTCCAAGAGCATAAATTGTCTTCGGAGGAATCTTCAGGCCTTCTAGTTTTACCGCGTCTTTTTCCGTAGTGACGATAACGTCTGCGGCCTGTTCTGCCGCCTCATGCAAAGCGCGATCGATGTCCGACTGGGCATAGAAATGGTGATCCGGGAAAAGTAAACGGTGTCGAATCAACATCTGATGGTGGGCTATGTCGGATTGGAAAATAGCGGGATTGCCGATAGCGCACATCATCATGACGGATTTGCCCCTAAACTCGGCCATCGGGGACCAGGCTCCATTGGGAACTTCCTGTAGGCCAACAGCTTCATTGTAAGCAAAAAAGAGCGGCGCCGCATGATTGTGCTTCTTCAGAGTTTCTACCAGCCAATCCTGATCGAAGGGGTGATCAGCTCGTGTGACTACGAAAGCGTCAGCGCGGCGGATTTCGTGAAGCGGCTCCCGAAGCTTTCCCGCTGGCAGGAGATATCCGTTGTCAAAAGGGTTGGTAGCGTCGATGAGTAGGAAACTTACGTCGGAGTGTATCCCCAGTTGTTGGTATGCATCGTCCAAAACGAAAGTAGCATAAGGGTATTCCTGCAGCGCCGCCTCTGCTCCCACCCGCCGGTCTTCACAGACGTAGACAGGACAACGTACTTGCTGCGAGATGAGTTGGGGTTCGTCGCCCGTGAGAACAGCGTTGGAGTGGGAGCCGCCCTGGCCGGTTACCTTTATCAACCCGGAGCTGCGGCGACCATAGCCTCGCGTCAGCACAACAGGCTGAAGGTTTCGCCTTTTCAGGAGCTTTGCCAGATAGATGACAAACGGAGTTTTCCCGGTTCCTCCGACTATAATGTTACCTACCTTGATGGTGGGACGCCCCAGCTTTTCAGGGGGGTGGACGCTCTTAAAGTACAGACTGCGCACGGACAACGCCAGGCGATAAAGCCACGCCAGCGGCAGTAACAACCATTTGGCGGAGGGATGAGGAAGCTCCATGGAGATGGGGGAAAACGCCATTCTAGCTGGCACAGAATACTGTAAGACAAAGGGAGCGCCGGAGGCGCGGCGGGAACTTAGCCAGGGGTGAACGCTTTTTGCGAACCCCTGGTTGGCTTTCCCGATAGCTGACTGCCGATGGCTGATAGCTACAAAGGCAACTACTCATCGGTCCGGCCACGAATGGCGGACGATTGTTGACGATCCACCAATTCCCGTATCTCGTGCATGGTGTTGTGAGCGGCGCCACGGTTGTCGGAAACGATCTTGCTTGCTCGTTGACTCATGGCCGCTCGCAGCTCACGATTGCGGAGCAGCTCTAGCAGATGTTGTGCCAGTTCCGGCCCATCGATCACCTGAATGGCTGCTTCCTGCTGCAGAAAGGTCTCCGCAATTTCCCTGAAGTTGTCCATGTAGGGCCCAAAGAGGATCGGTTTGCCGAAGTAAGCAGGCTCGAGAATGTTCTGGCCCCCGCCCGGAACCAGACTCTTTCCGACAAAAACTGCTGTCGCTGCTTCGTAAACCCCGGTCAACTCACCGATCGAGTCGAGTAAGAAAATATCGTAGGTCACTTCAGTCCTGAGGGGATGAATCAAATCAGAATCCGAGAAGAACGAGCGCCTGATGAACGTAAACTCTTCCCGTTGAAGCAGGTCAGCCACTTCCCGAAAGCGCTCCGGGTGGCGCGGCGCAATGACCATCTTCAAAGCGACCCGCTGTTTTCTGATCTCGCGCAGGACATCGAGCAGAATCTTCTCTTCGCCTGAGGCAGTGCTCCCGGCCACAAGCAGAGGAACCTTGGAACCTGCTCCGAGCAACTCCCGAATTAACTGGTTAAGTCTCCTGGGGCGGCGCAGCGGCTCAATGTCATATTTCAGATTTCCTGTGACTCGAATCCGGGCTGGGTCCGCGCCCAGTTGAATCAGACGGCGCGCATCCTCCGTGGTTTGCATGCAGAAACGATGCACCTGTCGCAGCGCGGGCGTCAAAAGACGGCGTATCAGCAAATAGCGAGGAAACGAATGATCGGAAATGCGGCCGTTGACCATCACAGTTGGAATTCGGCGCCGGGCGCAATTCCAGATAAAGTTCGGCCAAATTTCAGTTTCTACCATCAAAAAAAAGTCCGGCCGGATGGCTTCGAGACTTCGCTTCACGCAGAAGCTAAAATCAAATGGGAAGAAGACAATCGCTTCCGCCAAGTCCGCGTATCTTTCCCGGGCTACATGATTTCCGGCTGCGGTCGTGGTGGATATCACCAGGGATAAGTTCTCTTCACTCAATTTCTGAATCAAGGGGTGGATGGCCAGCAGTTCCCCCACTGAAACGGCGTGAACCCACGCGCGAAGCTTCGGGAACCGCGGCAGGCGCGGAAGAAAGCCGAGGCGCTGCTTTAAGGAAGCGGTAGTCTTACGGTGGCGAATCATTTGGAAGAAAAATAGGGGGGAGTAAAAGAGGAAAAAGAGCGTTAAGGCAACATTGTAGAACCACCGCAGCAACATAGACGCTAAAGTATACAAAAGTCTGTTGCAATCCACTGGAAGAATGTTAAACTCTTTGGTTTCGGGACACAGCAACGAAATTCTTGACAGTGTGCCGAGCGAGCTTTATAGTCGTAGGGTTCTTCACAGCTCTGGATATTTGATAGTAGAAGCGAATCAAAAAATGATGCTTCGGCATCATTTTTTGTTTTGGGCGTTTGAAGCCAGCCAGAGAGAAGCGCTGGCTTTATTTTTAAGGAGACGGCGATTGCCAACTTTCAATCAGCTGGTCCGGAAAGGACGGAAAAGGGAGAGTGTCAAGACCAAGAGTCCGGCGTTGCAAGCGTGCCCCCAAAAGCGGGGGGTCTGCGTTCGGGTGTATACCCAAACACCGAAAAAGCCAAACTCTGCACTTCGTAAAGTGGCTCGTGTGCGATTGACAAACGGGATTGAAGTAACGACGTACATTCCGGGCATTGGCCACAATCTTCAAGAACACTCCATCGTTCTTATCCGGGGAGGCCGTGTGAAGGACCTGCCGGGAGTTCGCTACCACGTGGTTCGTGGAACGCTTGACTCCGTCGGTGTCCAGGATCGCAAGAACGGCCGCAGCAAATACGGCGCCAAAAGGCCCAAAGCCTGAAAGCCCGTAGCTAAATCACAATCAGGGGTCTGTAATGCCAAGAAGGAGAGAAATCCCCAAGAGGGAAGTTTTGCCCGATCCTGTCTATAACAGTGAGCTAGTGACAAAGTTCATTAATGGCGTCATGTTGCGAGGCAAAAAGAGCACGGCCGAGGGTATTTTTTACAGTGCTCTGGATATTGTGAAGGAAAAGAGCAAGGACGACCCCTTGAAGGTTTTCAAGAAGGCACTCGACAATGTCAAGCCGCTGTTGGAGGTCAAATCGCGCCGGGTGGGTGGTTCGACCTACCAGGTCCCCGTCGAAGTCAACCCTCATCGGCGCACGTCTTTGGGCATCCGCTGGCTGGTGACTTATGCCCGCGTTCGCGGCGAAAAGACTATGCAGGAGCGTCTTGCGGCAGAGCTGTTGGATGCGGCCAGCAACCGCGGGGCTGCGGTAAAGAAACGAGATGATGTGCACAAAATGGCGGAAGCCAACAAGGCTTTCGCCCATTTCAGATGGTAAGGAGTTTTGAGGCGTGCCGAGGCAACTACCTTTGGAAAGAACGCGCAACATCGGAATCATGGCCCACATTGATGCGGGCAAGACGACGACGACTGAGCGCATTCTCTACTACACGGGAAAAACCCACAAACTGGGAGAAGTCCATGAGGGAACGGCCACCATGGACTGGATGGAACAGGAGCAGGAACGGGGAATCACTATCACCTCGGCGGCGACCACCTGTGAGTGGGCAGATCACCGCATTAATATTATTGATACGCCCGGCCACGTCGATTTCACGGCTGAGGTAGAGCGCTCGCTGCGGGTGCTGGATGGAGCAATTGCTGTTTTTTGCGCCGTGGGCGGAGTAGAGCCCCAGTCGGAGACGGTGTGGCGTCAAGCCGACAAATACGGCGTTCCCAGGATCGCCTTCGTAAATAAAATGGATCGCCCCGGCGCCGACTTTCGACGGGTGATGGACATGATGCGCAAGAAACTGAGCGCCCGCCCCGTGCCCATCCAGGCGCCGCTCGGTAAGTCGGAGACATTTCAGGGAGTGATCGATTTAATCGAGCAGAAGGCCATTGTTTTTCTCGATGAGACTCTGGGGGCAGAGTTCCAAGTTACTGAGATCCCCGAAGCATACAAGGCGGAAGCGAAAGCGCTGCGCGACCAAATGATCGAACAGTTGGCTGAAGCCGACGATCACCTGCTGGAGAAATATCTGGGCGGCCAGGAGATTACCAGGGAAGAAATCAATGCAGCCATCCGCAAAGGCACCATCGCCCTGAAGTTCACGCCCGTGATCTGTGGTTCGGCCTTCAAGAACAAAGGCGTGCAGCAGCTTCTCGACGGTATTGTGGCCTACCTTCCATCTCACGTGGATATTCCGCCAGTTAAAGGAGTGGACGAAAAAGGCAAGGAAGTGGAGCGTTCTGCCGATGATCAAGCCCCATTTTCGGCGCTGGTTTCAAGATCATGACCGATCCCTTCGTGGGTCAGCTTGCCTTTTTCCGCGTTTACTCAGGGTATTTG
>DASXTB010000171.1:0-10398 GCA_036505615.1 Acidobacteriota bacterium | reverse complement strand
CCCAAAAACCGTCCGACGCTGAAAGCGTCGCAGAACCTCAGTGCCAGAGATAGCCTGGGTGGAATGAATCGCCATATGGCTGTAAGGGGTCTCTCCTTCAAATTTGGGAAAGATTCTTGCGCCCCTTCAGGGCGGATTGTTTTGGCGGGATAGCCAACCGGCGGCGTCGCCCGCAAAAGGCGCGGGCTTTGCCGCCGGCTATACTCCGTAAACCCTTCGGGTCTTGGAGGATGTGTGAACCTCCCGCAAAAAGTGGTTAAAAAAACCAGATTTTCCGGTCCGGTATCACGACCGCGTTGCTGGTCGCCGGGTTCCGGCTTCGCTTTTAAGATTTCCGCCGGCCCAGCTCACTGGCATACCGCGAACCGAGGGTCTTAGCATGGGCTGTTGCCCAGTCCGCCAGCCTGGTGCTGCCCGTGGGGGGAGATTCAACATAAAGTAATTCGGCCATCAGCCCCTGAATTTCTTCCCACGTGATCAAGACATCGCCCATCGTTTTCCCCAGGACGGTTCCCAGAAAATAACCGAATCTTGGCGGCACCGATATCACTGGTCGCCTTTTCCCGATAATGCTGCCTATTGTCGTCACCAGGTCGCGATAAGTGAACGTGTCGGGACCGACTGTATTCATAATCGTGTTCTCACTGTTCTGTCCTTGTTCCACCGCAGTCCAAGCGAAATCATCGACGTAAATGGGCTGAAGCCGATAAGTGCCATCGCCAAAAACACCGAACACCGGAAATCTGCGAAGTGCCCATGCGATGTTGTTTATCAGAATGTCTTCCTCTCCAAACAGCACGGTGGGACGCAGGATCGCATAGGAAAGACCGGATTCGGCCAGGGCACGTTCCAGCCTTGCCTTACCTCTGAAGTACTCGAGAGGCGAGTCTTCGGATGGATTAGTGATGCTGACGTGCACTACACGGTGGACGCCCGCTTTTTTTGCCGAGGAAAAGAGCTTCAGCGTATTTTCAACAGCCACAGAATAGTTGAAAGTCTTGTAATTGAACCGAACCCAATAGGTGTTATAGAGAACGGAAACTCCCTGTAGCGACTTGGCTAACTGAGAGGGATCAGCGAAATTTAGAGGATAGGCCTTGATTCTTGTTCCAAACGGATTTTGCCGGTGAAGAGAATTGGTCAGAGTGATTACCGGGTGGCCTGACTCCAAGAGCCGGCGCGCAATATATCTGCCCGAGTAGCCAAATGCTCCCGTTACCGCATGTAATTCAGCGCTATGCATGCTTCTGTCTTACAAATCGCCACGGCGAAGAACAAACCGACGGCTGGCATTGCAGACAATGTAATCCGTGTTTACTGGGGCTCCGCCAGATTTTTTACGTGGTTTAGCACTCTTTGATGGATACGGTGAATTAGAAAGTCCGACCAGAGGCGCCAATAGAACGAGGGCCGCATTCGGTTCTGATACCAGGTAGTCCCCTCAAGGCGTGTCCTCCCCTTTGCAGTCTCCTGCAACAGGAATTGTCCCCGTGCCAAGCAGCGCTGAATTCGTTCCATCGACAGGAACAACTTGACGCTTTCAATTCAAAGAACGGACAAGATTCTGCACCCATGTGGCGAAAGTCTGCCAAAGCGCAGTTCGCCCGATGGGCATCCGCACCTGCTGGAACGTGATCAGAAACAGACTTGCCCAGAGTGTGGCGCGATGAATCTTTCCCGTAGACCACAGGTCGTAGCCTACCAGCAACAACAGGAGTACGTAGCAGCCCATCTGCGCCGCCTGGAGATCCCACCACGCTGCAGGAATGGGCCAGCGGACAAAGGCCGCGTCCAGAATCATAATCGTCGCGATCAGCATGAGCCGCTTGTGGGCCGCAGGATTGACGCGTTCGCGGAAGCCAAAATAGATCAGCGTCGCGAACACCAGCATGTCCGCAATGGGGACGGCGTAAAAAGCCTTGACTCCCACTCCCCTTTCGCCAGGCGCAAAGTGCCTGACCAGCGCGTCGGTGGCTACCGTCAAGCCGAGGATGACCATCAGACACGCCACACCTAACGCTAGCAGCCCCAGGTGGCGATGCAGATCCACGCGCCCGGCGGCAACCAGCGAGGTTTGTGCGATCAGCAAAAGGATCCAAGCGGAAAAAACTGCGCCGTGGATGTGAATGAGCAGGTTGGGCAGCGGAGCGCGGAACAACCCGGCCAGATAATAAGTGCGCGCGAACCCGAAAAGCACCGTGGCGAGAATCAGTACAGCCATGCCAGGGAAGAAGAGATTGTCGAAGCGGCGACTACTGTTGCCGACTACGCTGGTTGCCATGGATTACCCGAAACGAGGCGGATGATCGTGGCCCATGTTTTGCCCCGAAGGATAAGAAGCATTGTATACCAGTGGTTCCCCGCTTCATGCTTTCCGCGCAAAGCGCCGGAAGAAACTGTTTTCATTCCACTTGGGTCGCTGGCTGTGATTGGCAACCGCTTCGGCCAGCCGCAGGATCACTTTATTGAAATCCGCCGCTGCCGAAAGATCGACCGGTTGGTGGGCATCATCCGATGGCGCATGGTACCTTTCCGTGAGCCATTTTTTCGCAGTTGCAGCTTCAGCAGATCCCTTCTTGAAACCGACTTTGAAGGCGAGTGAAGGAACGCCTTGGCGGATGAAATTATATTGATCGCTGCGAATGAAGAGATTGCGCTCCGGTTCCGGATCGGCCTGGACCTCAATACCAAGGGGCCCGGCCATTTCCCTCACTCGCTGGCCTAAATCCGATTCATCCAATCCGAGCACAGTCAGGATGCGAAGGGGAAATAATGGCAGGAACATGTCTATGTTCAGATCGGCCACGATCTGCTCCTGCTTGACGGTAGGATAAGCGGCAAAATATCTGGAACCGAGGAGTCCCTTTTCCTCTCCCGTGAGCGCCAGAAACAAGAGAGAGCGCCTGAAACTCTTCCCCGATTCATGGAGCGTCTCGGCAATATCCAGCAGTGACGCGACACCAGAGGCGTTGTCCATGGCGCCGTTGTAGATGCTGTCACCGTTAATTGGCTTGCCGACGCCCACGTGGTCCAAATGCGCGGACAGCACTACGTACTCGCTCTTCAGTTTTGGATCTGTGCCCGGCAGGAGCGCCACAACGTTGGCGGACTCCACATCAGAGCGTTCAAAGCGCACTTTGGCTTTAACCGCGGCCGGTAGGGGAAACTTCGGCAGAGCTTTCCCGCTGTCGGCCAGCGCCAGTATTTCCTTGAACGAATGCCCCGAACCGGCAAACAGTTTCTCGGCGGATGCCGGGTTGATGGTAACGGAGAGTTTTTGGCCCGCCGTCTCTTCCAGTTTGGGATCCGCCAAACTCATTGCAGCTTGAAAGCGGGCCAGAGTGGATCGCTCCCACGGAATGTCCATGCTCCGGGGATTCTGGATGGTAATGGTCCCCACCGCTCCCACCCGCGCGAGGTTTTTCCATCTTTCGCCGGCAGACTGGTAATGGGAACGAAGCGGGCCGGGAATAAAAGAAGGGCCCCCGCTGAGATAGAGAATCGCTTTGCCTTTCAAGTCCAGGCCGGCCAAATCATCGTATTTCATCTCTGGAATACTCAGCCCGTAACCGGCAAAAACAATGGGAGCCTGCAGCGATTCGGCAGGCTCGATGCGCATGCTGAAGGTGGCATCCTTCCCCAGCACCAGAGCTTCAGTGCCATCCTTTCGCACCAGAGCGAGGCTGCATTGATCTTCTACGATGCGCCGCGAATGAAATTTCACCGGCTGGTAGTAACCCGATGTTCCGGCAGGCTTGAGGCCGGCGTGCTCAAACTGGCCGGCCACATACGCGGCCGCCTTGCGGTATCCTTCGCTGCCCGTGTTGCGTCCTTCCAGCTTGTCATCGGCCAAAAAGCGCACGTGCGACCACCATCGCTGGCCGTCTGACTTGGCGTTGAGTGTCAAAAGTAGCAAAACCAGTGCGATACCCAGAATGGTCCGACGATTCATCTTCTCTCTCCTTTAAGTTTCCGCGCATGATTCAGGCTCGAAGAGCCCTCGGGTTTGGACATTTTGAGGATTAACGCCGTTCACGTTCACGTCCACGTCGACGACCACGGCCACGTCCGCGTCCAGGTCCACGAGGTACGACTCGCTTGATATTTGCGATCTTTTTTTCAACACGGTGACCGTGGTCGTTGACGTGGACGTGATCGTGAGCGTGAACGTGGTCGGTCGTTTTTTGGCGCCTCTCTCTGCCGCTCCCGAAATTATCCGCGTTGATCCGCGTAATCCGCGGCTCGCTTTTCAGAATTTGTGAATAATCTTAAAATGTAAAATTCAGTTGCCCCAGATAGCGGAAGGTCGTCCTTGCTCCCCGCTGCAAAGGCACAAACAGCTGTTCTGCGGGATTGCTGGAACGCCGCTCATTTTGCACGAAAAGTAGATTCTGCCATTGTAGAAAGCGCGTCAGCCCCAGGTCAAAGCGAAAGGCGTGTACGGAAATATTCACTCCCGATCCCGTTCCCAAATCATCGTCTGTGAATTGCGAAATCAACGAATTGGCGTCTTTGATTGCAAATTGGTACAAGAATCGCACGTCTCGAGGTCCTTTGACCGTGCCTAGATTCGCTGACGCCATCACGGCGTCACGCAGCTTGCGGGTCCCCATGTTTCGAGCCACCTGAAAATCCAGCCACCACGGCACTTCGCGATCACCGATCTTCACTCCCTTGTTCTCCAGGCGATAGACAAGACGAGCGATTTGAAAATGAGGAGCGCTGTAAATGGCTCCGCCTGCCGTCGTCGTGGCGTTCCCCGTTCCACCTAATGGGCCTGAGAGTGCAATACCAAGCGTATTGCTGACCAAGACCGGAAATCCGTTCACCGTCGAGGCAAGCTGAATTTCGTTCGGGTTTCTGTAAATTTGAATATCACCACTAAACTGGTGATTCCATCTGTTGCTCAGATCTCCCTTCATAATCAGGCCCGGGTGGAACAGCAGCGTATCTCTTACTTTCGTACCCGGCTGAAAACCTGCGGTCACGAAGGGCGAGCCGGCAGCGAGAATCACTACGTTGGGATTGCTCAAGAAATATTCTCCCATGCGGAACTCCACGCTTTTGATGACTTGAGATCGAACGGGAAGCGTCAGGCTTTGTTGAAATCCGTTGAAGCGCACGTCATCATCCCAGAGAAACCGCATGTTATCGGCAAAGGCTTCCTCCATTCGTCCGCCGCGCATCTCAAACTTCGAACTGGGGAGGAAGGCAATGTAAGCCTCCGCAACGGAGAACGAATGCTTGGCCACGATGCCGCCAAAGTCCTGATCATTAGTGATCGCGTTGTTCATAGGCCCGGTTGAAAGCTGCATGTGGAATCGGAAACTCGGATCCCACTGCTTGTCCACATTCAAGCGCAGGCGATAACGGGAGCGGAGGTTTTGCAGGGGGCCCGCCACTTCGTTGGAAGAGCGGAGCTGGGCGTCGGCGCGAAAGCGGAAGTCGCCGCTGAAGCGAAAGCCTCCCAGATTTTTCAAAGCTTCATCCACCTTCTGGGCCAGACTGTCGGCCTGTTGCTTGATTTCCTGCTCCGCTGCCGGGTGTGTCTCGCCGAGAGAATCAGCCGTTGTACCTGCGCTGCTAACGCTCTCGAATGTAAAAGCGGTCGCTCTGCCGGCGGCGGCGGTGACGGATGTGGCGGACTGCAGAGACTCAACTTTGGCAGGAGGCAGCGACCGGACGATCAGTTCCAGCAATCGCTTCTGCTCATCCAGTGCGGCGCGCAACTGGTCTATCTGTTGCTGCTGCCGCACCACTTGCTCCTGCAAAAGCTGAAGCGACTTGCCTCTGTGCGGATCATCCAAAGTCGATTCTCGAGCAGTTCGCGCAGGTTTTGAGGGCTGGGCCGCCAGTGAAGGAATTGGAGACAAACCGGCGAGCAAGAGAATTAGAATTGCAAGCAGTCGAGTCATTCTTGTTCTTTCCATTCCTCACTCCTTGATAATTACGAGCTAGTAGACTGTACCATTCGGATTATTCACAAACATTCAATACAGAGTCAAAGCGCGGCAAAGCCGCAACCAAAAGATATGCAACAGTCAATCCGCGAGCACAAGCCCGGTTGGCCAATCAGCCGCGCAGCGGCGTCCAGAATTGTAGCGCAGGGCGTAAGCCCTGTGTCTCCGGATTCCCCCAACCAGACAGAGCCGCGAAGCGGCGACAGAATCGAGTTCAGAGAGAATGGCCACAATTCTAATGCGGATTTACGCCCGGGACCTGCTACGGTTCCGGAATTCTTTCGCCGCTACGCGGCTCTGTCCCAGGGATGGGGTCTTGCCAACCGAGGGCTTACGGCCGTCGGCTACAATTCTCATCGCCGCTGCGTGGCTGACTGGGGCAACATGCCATGAATACAGGTTCCGAACTGAGAGAAATCCCCTTAAAATCTTTGCGTCCTTTTTGCCTCTGCGGTGAATGTTTGTGAATAATCTAGGCTAACGGTCGCGGCTCAGATTTTCTCACGCCTCACTGAACCAAGCTCCTGACATAAGAAGCGATCGCGGGCGACGACGTTAAACCGGGTGAATCGATGCCCACGCAGTTTATAAACTGCGGCAAATCCTGGCGAATGACAAAGTCCGCAAAGGGCTCGCCTGGTCCTTGCAGCTTCGGCCGGATACCGGACATCTCAGGCGCCAGGTCTTCGGGTTCAAGAAACGGCAGGTATCGATGGGCCGCTTCATAAAACGGGTCTTTCAACTCAATCGGGACCGAATAATCTTCGTTGCGCTCGATATAGTGTGCGTCCGGACCGAGACGCATGCGCCCGGTAAGGTCAAAGCCCACGTGCACGCCCAGGCTGACGGAGTGCTCTCCGACGGCCGGATAGATCAGATGTGAGCACAAGTGCGCCTTTGACTGATTGACGGAGAAATAACAACCCTTGCAATAATGCAGTTGATAACGGAAACCGGCCAGCGAAGCGATCTGGTCGCTGTAAAGACCGGCTGCGTTGACCACCAGGTCGGCCTCCAGTGTAAACGGCTCTCCGTCGACAGTTTGCGTCTCGACCAGATATCTGCCGTTCTGTCGAGCGATGCCGGTAACAGCGGTGTTGAAAACAAATTCCGTATTATGACGCGCCGCCTGGCGATGGAAGTGCTGCATTAATCCATGCGAATCGACAATTCCGCTTCGCGGCGAATAAAGAGCGGAGCAACACGTGATAGCAGGCTCCAGCGACCGAATTTTCTCCTGCGAGAGCTGCTCTATGGGCACGCCGCAGGCGCGCGCGTTGCCCTCAATGTGATTCAGGTTGGCAACTTCCTGGTCATCGGCAGCGACGATCAGCTTCCCAATCGGTCTGTGAACGATCTGGTGGCGGCGGCAGAGATCGTAGATGCGCTCCCGCCCTTCGACGCACAGTCGAGCCTTCAGGCTGCTGGGCGGATAATACAGGCCCGCGTGGATCACTTCGCTGTTGCGCGAACTGGTGCCACGTCCGAAGGATGCTTCCTTTTCCAGCACCCACAATTCGTCGCACAGCCCTGCCGCGCTCAGCTCGGCCGCAATCGCCAGGCCCACCACTCCCGCGCCAATCACCGCGCCTGACTTGTACTTTGTCATGATTATCTAAACGTTTCGTCTCTCGCTTTGCGCGAGGGAACGCCGTAATCTATCTCGATTTTCAATACTGGAGGCAAGGTTTTTTGGGCTGCCGACAGTGTGAGACCCGGCAAGAGGCGTTGCGTCATACCCACCTTATCCTTGGTGTAATCAGTAGTAAAAAAATGATTTTCCTTAGCCGAGTTTTTGCAAAAAACCGACGATGATCACGTTCACGATCACGTCCACGACGACGCTCACGTTTAACGACGACACTCGTGGTCGTCCACGTAATCGTGTGCGTGAGCGTGGTCGTGATCGTGAACGTGGGCGGTTTTTTGGCAGCGGCCCTAGGTCCGCTCGAATCTGCGTTCATCCGGGACCTCCAAAAAGATATAAACTTCTACCAACACTTTTGCAGCTCATTCCGCTCGCTGACGCAATACCAGAGTTTCGAGCTGGTCGATACCCCGGTTATTCGCGCCAACGAAGGAAATGAAGCCAGTGTCGCCGGCAAAAGCCTCTTCTACTACACCATCCGTCTTGGCAGGGTCGGGGTTACCAGCGCTCCTGATGCAGCGAAATCGACCGGCGAAACAAAACACCAGATCCGCATAGACGACCTCAGCATCCAGTTTGAGGTGCCGAGAACGGCGGGGGAAATGGGACACGAAAAGATCGCGTACTCAAATGCAGGCGTGAGAACGGACGTTGTCCTAGCGGACGGGGAGACTATTGTCCTAGGGGCTTCTCAAATTCGCCAAGACGCCAAAGAGGCAGGAGACGCTCTCATTTCGATACTTACTGCCAAGGTAATCAGATAGGACGCATAATCCGTAGGGGCGGCTCGCGAGCCGGCCGTCTTACAACGAACTGGCATGCTCCGGCGGGCGGTTCACGAACTGCCCCTACAGATGTGATGGATGCCAAACAGCCTCCCCCGGCCTTGCCGGGGGAGCCAAGATTTTCACAAGAACGAACCGCTACACAACACCGGCGCCTCCGCCGGGCTTGCCCCGGCGGAGCGCAAGATTTTCGCAAACAGCGACGAGTTGGAACATCCTGGCTTCCGCCGTCGATCTGCGGCCGGCAAACTCATGGCGCGCTTTCCACGATCGTGGGTGGAACCGCAGACAGGAAATTCAACGCCGCATCTCCAAACAGTTGCTGGGCAACAAGTGGCTCAGTGCTTCGGACAACAAGGTAACCTCCCGCCTGCCCCGCCGTCGAAGGTAGCAGCTCTGCAAGAAGCTTCGAGATACGTGACGCCCCTCCCAACTGAAAACTGGTTTGGCCCGTCATCACGCCCTGATCCGAAAATACCTCCACAGTCACGTTGGCCGGACGCGAGCCAGGATTGTAGAGCGCAATGCCCGTGAAAAAATTCAAGGCGTTGGCGACATGGCTAAACACGGCTCTGGTGAATTTTCGTGTTTGCAGCGGCATGGCGGCCGCATACCTGGAAGTAAAGACATCGCCGAAAATCACATCGCCGATCACACCCGGCCCGCTGGCTTCGATACGGATGGAAGAAGTAGTCGGCACCAGGGCGCCAAACAAGTCTCGAACATCTTCCTGGAGGACTTCTCCGGGCGCCAGCGTTAAGTCAACAGGCAAGTTAAAGCCACCACTATAGATTGCCCTTACCATCAAGGTTCGTGGCTCGTCGCTGACATTCACCAATTTCAAATTAGTAAAGAATGCAATGCCAAAAGCAAGCTGCTCGTTGGCCAGGTGTGCCGAATAGAGCTCGTCAGTAACGTTTCCGAACGAAGCATTCAGCCCGATCAGTGTCCTGCTTTCTGGAAGCTGGATCGATTCAAAACCCACTGCGCCGCTCCCCGAAATGACTTCCGCTTCAACGTAACCGTTCGACGCCTGCGAAGTGAGTCCGAATATCTGCGAGACCGGCTCAAACAGCCATCCTTTTGCTGGCAGCGTCCGGGTGACTTTAGTGGACGAGCCATTTTGGTCCGGTGCCGCTCCCCGCAAGGTCAGATTGAGAGAAATCGCGTGGTCATTGGGATTCGCAATGCTCAAAAAAGTCGTGGCGTGCTGGCCGCGAAAAGCGTTTGGGCCTTCAAAGATACGCGTAAAGTAAAACTTACGGGATTGTCCGATGATCGATGACGATCCATCCAACTGGCCCGTCGCGCCAAACTGAAAGAAGCTGCCAATGTCCGGGTTATCACTTATCAATCGAACCCAGCCTGCCTGGAAAGAGCGCAGGAACTCACTTCCCAACATGGCAAACTGGTGTCCCGGCGGGAGCGAGAAGTTGAGCGCACCTAAAGCCGGCGAAGGCTGGCCGCTTGCGTCGAAACCAGTGAAACTCAAATTGGCCCTCTCTCCTGAGAAATTCGACACAGCAAATCCTGTAAAGGTGTCGACGCTTGACTGGTAAAAAGGAAAATAGAAATCGACCGGACCGCGAACAACAGATACTTCAGAACCAAAATCGCTGACGACCGTGGTCTGATTGGCCTTGTGCGGGTAAGTCACTGCTTGAACTGCAAAGTAATAACGGGTCGATTTCGGATCCAGTCCGGTAACGGTCATCGAGGAGACAGTTTTGTTCGGAGTCTCATCAAAGAATGTATACGGGCCGCCCGGCGACACACCGTAGAACACTCGATATCCGCCTGCTTCACCGGTATACTTGATCGGATCCCAGCGGAGTTCTACGGTGGTAGGTGTGGCAGCGACGACTCGCAAGTTCTCCGGCGCGACTGTCTGCGTCGCTTCCAGGTCATAGCGTATTATCTTGGCCAGGAATGCCTTCAGGTCCGGGTCCTTCGTGTAAAGCGCGTTCCACTGAAGCGCGGCGTTGTTACCGAGTGCCGATAAGCC
>DASXTB010000170.1:0-20025 GCA_036505615.1 Acidobacteriota bacterium | reverse complement strand
CCGGCCCTCATAGGGACTATAGTCGACATTCATATGAAGGTCCTTCTGACGCAAGGTCACCTCTTTGCCGGGGTCGAAGATAACAATGTCGGCATCCGAGCCGGGCGCGATGGTTCCCTTGCGCGGAAAGAGGCCGAAGATTTTCGCCGGGCTGGTCGCCGTCAGCTCAACAAATCGGTTCACCGAAATTCTCTTGCCATGCACGCCGCCATCGAAGATCAGGCTCATTCGAGTTTCAATCCCGGGCGCTCCGTTGGGAATTTTCGAAAAATCGTCCCTCCCCAACTCTTTTTGCTCCTTCATGCAGAAGGGACAGTGATCAGTGGAAACGGCCTGCAGATCGTTGAATGCCAGGCCGCGCCACAATTTGTCCTGAGTCTCTTTGTGACGAAGCGGCGGACTCATAACGTACTTGGCTCCGTTAAACCCTTGCTCCTCGTAATTGTCATAAGAGAGAAAAAGATACTGCGGGCAGGTTTCGGCGAATGCGGGCAGCCCGCGATCGCGTGCTTCCGTCACCATTTCCAAAGCCTCGGCGGCAGACAAATGGACAATGTAAACCGGCACGCCGGCAATTTCGGCCATGGCGATAGCGCGATGCGTCGCTTCCCCCTCGGCCCTGGCCGGCCGTGTCAGCGCGTGATATTTGGCCGCCTTCTTCCCTTCGGCCAACGCCTTTTGAATCAGGACATCGATCACGCCCCCATTCTCCGCGTGCATGCAGATAGTGCCTCCGTTGTCGCCTGTGCGCAAAAGGGCCCGGAAGATCGACGCATCATCGAGCATGAACACTCCCGGATAGGCCATGAAGAGCTTAAAGGAAGTCACTCCTTCGCGCACCAATTGGTCCATTTCTCTTTCGACCGAGGGATTTAAGTCGGTGATGATCATGTGGAATCCATAATCGACCACCGCTTTGCCTTCAGCCTTTTTCATCCACGCCTCGTAAGCCTGCCGAAGCGTCTGGCCCTTGTATTGAATCGCGAAGTCAACCAGCGAAGTGGTTCCGCCATGGGCCGCGGCGACTGTGCCGGTAAGAAAGTCGTCGGCCGAAGTAGTCCCGCCGAAAGGCATATCCAGGTGAGTGTGGACATCGATGCCCCCGGGCAGGACATACTTCCCTTTCGCGTCAATTGTGCGGTCCGGATGGTAGACCTTCGAATCGAGAGATTGAGCAATCACTGAAATCTTTTCGCCCTCGATCAAGACATCACCAGAGTAATGATCGGTTGCGGTAACGATGGTCCCGTTTTTTATCAGCGTACGCATTATTTAGTTCCCAGTTGCTAGTGGACTGTAGCAGAGAAATCGGTAGCGGTTAATAGGACACCGATAACACGGAAGACACGGATTAGCGAACGTGCGGCAAGGGCGACGCTCCTATCAGAACTGCCACCAATTTTTCAACTCAACTCACGCGTCGCCCTCGCCGCACGTTCGCTAATCCGTGTTTTTCTGTGCTATCCGCGTCCTAATTGTCGCTACCGATTTCTCTGTTACAGTCTACTAGGAACTGACAACTAGCAACTGGCAACTGTTATTAAATTGCCACCATCCCGCTGTAGGTCTCGGGTCTGCGGTCGCGGTAGAACTGCCAGATTCTTCGAACCTCTTCAATCACGCCCAAATCCATTTCGGCTACCACCAGATCGTCTTTCTCTTCTGATCCAATCGCGAGAAAATTTCCGCGAGGGTCGACAAAATAACTGCTGCCATAGAACTTGCCGATGTTCCAGGGCGCCTCGGTCCCCACGCGGTTGCTGCAGCCCATGAAGTAGCCATTGGCGACGGCATGCGCAGGCTGTTCCAGTTTCCATAGATATTGCGAAAGGCCGGCAACAGTAGCCGAAGGGTTGAAAACAATTTCAGATCCGTTTAAACCCAACAGCCGCGCGCCTTCTGGAAAATGGCGATCGTAGCAAATGTAGACGCCAACTTTGGCGTAGCGAGTCTGGAAAACGGGGTAGCCGAGATTGCCAGGCTTGAAGAAAAACTTCTCCCAAAAACCGGATGTGTGCGGGATGTGATTTTTTCGGTACTTTCCCAGATACGTTCCATCCGCATCATAGACGGCGGCTGAATTGTAATAGACACCCGGCTGCTCTCGTTCGAAGATGGGAACAATGATTGCCATCTGGTATTGCTTGGCAATATCGGCAAGCAAGTTTGTCGTCGGCCCTGGAACCGGCTCGGCCGAGTCGTACCACCGGGCGTCCTGAGAAGGGCAAAAATAGGGGCCATTGAAAATCTCTTGCAGGCAGAGGACCTGAACTCCCCTCTTTCCTGCCTCCTCGACAAAGGGAAGGTGCTTTTCCAACATCGCCCGTTTTACCTTCTCAATCGGAGCGGCCGGATCGTTGACCGGATTGCTCATTTGAATCAGACCGCCCGTTACCTTTCTGGACATGAACCCTCCAAGGATTGCGGATTTCGGATTGTGGATTGCGGATTTGACGAGCTATCCGTTGTCCGCAGTCAGTTGTCCGTTGTCGCCAAAACAAGCCTCAGAAGAAACAACGGACAACGGACTAGGGACAACGGACGACGCTTCAGATCCGCAATCCGCAATCCTCAATCCGCAATAACTACAGCCATCTCGAAATGGTCACTTTCTTTTCCGTGTAAAACTCCACGCCATCGCGCCCGTGAGCTTTTAGATCTCCAAAGAAGGAGTCTTTGGAGCCTCCAAACGGAAAAAACGACATGGGCGCTGCCACTCCGATATTGATCCCCACCATCGCCGCAGGAGCATGGTAGCGGAATTGACGAGCAGCTTTCCCGCTGGAAGTAAATATTGAAATGGCATTGGCGTTGGGATGGGAATGCGCCAGCTTGATCGCCTCGTCCAAATCATGGACATGAATGATCGAGGCCACCGGCCCAAAGATCTCCTCCCGGCCGATTTTCATTTCCGGGCGGACCTGGTCGAATACCGTCGGCCCAACGAAAAAACCATTGGGTCTTTCCGGCACCGTCACACCACTTCCGTCCAGAACCAGTCGCGCCCGTTCCTCAACTCCTGCTTGAATATAGCCCAGAACTCGCTGCCGGTGCCGTTCGCTGATGACCGGTCCCATTCTGACTCCAGATTCAGATCCATCACCGACGCGGATTGACTTTGCCGTATCCACGAATCGCTCCACGATCTCACCGTGGTTCTTACCTACGGTGACGACAACGCTTCCTGCAAGGCAACGCTCGCCGGCGCAGCCGTAAATTGATTCGCTCACTGCGGGAATGGACCGCTCCATATCGGCATCGGGCATCACGACAATGAAATTCTTGGCGCCACCGAGCGACTGCACGCGCTTTCCATGCGCCGCCGCGGTCTGGTAAACGTAGCGCGCCACCGGCGTGGAGCCGACGAACGAAACACCTCGAATTCCGGGATGCTCGCAAAACCGATTCACTACTTCCTTGGCTCCGTTGACCAGATTGACAACGCCCGGAGGCAATCCCGCCTCATGCAGCAAACCGAAAATACGCTTCTGTGAGAGGGGAACCTGTTCGGAAGGCTTCAGAATGAAAGTGTTTCCGGAGGCGACAGCGAAAGGGAGAAACCACAGCGGAACCATGGCGGGAAAATTGAACGGCGCGATCGCTGCAAACACACCCATCGGCTGGCGCACCATCTCGCAATCGATTCCCGGAGCCACGTCTTCCAGACCGTAGCCCATCATCAGCGAAGGCATGCCGCATGCGACTTCGACGCATTCAATTCCTCGCTTGACGCTGCCGCGCGACTCGTCCAGTGTCTTTCCGTGCTCAGTGGTCACAATGCGCGCCAGTTCTTCAAAGTGCTGGTCTAAAAGCGCTTTGAGCTTGAACATGTAGCGCGCACGTTCAACAACTGGAGTGGCGCGCCATTTTGGAAAAGCCCCGGTCGCAGCTTCAACCGCGGCATCCACGTCCGCCGAGGTTGACAGTGGAACCTTAGCGATGACTTGCCCCCGCGCGGGATTAAACACGTCCTGGTATTCACTGCTAGCGGAAGAAACCCACTGGCCACCGATGTAGTTTTGAAGACGCATCTCAGTTCCGGCCAACGGCAAGCTGTCGATTCTTTCCCTTACAACTTCGCTCATAAAAAGTCTCCGTAGGAACGCTTTTTCGGGCGTTCCAAGATTATACCGGCCTGGGCCGGGGCATGCACGAGGAAGCTTGGTTTGAGCGATCAGCTCTCAGCAAACAGCTAGCTCTCAGCTCTCAGCTCTCAGCTCTCAGCCGTAGCACCGAAGCGTGCGGATGTGAGCTAGCTTAGAGCTGATAGCCGAAAGCCAACCGCTGACAGGCAGCAGTTTGCTGAGAGCTGACGGCTGAGAGCCGAGAGCCAGCAGTTCGCTGAGAGCTAACAGCTAGCTGAGAGCTGAGAGCTAGTAGTTCGCTGAGAGCTGCGACCTAGCTTTTAATCCGGAAGTCTTGCGAATGTGCCAAAGACAAAATCCCACAGCGGCGATGTAACGCCAAAGCAAGTTTCGCCATCGACAAAGTGGTGATAGAAGTGCCGGCGACGCTGGTAATGCAAAAGCCCTTCTTCCGCAGCACTTCGATGCAGGCGGTAATGGACGCTTTCGTAGTAGAGAAACCCGATCCAGGTTCCAACAATGACGCCAATGGCCCAAAAAAGGCTTCCCAATACGAGATACAAACCTCCCAGAAGCACCCCTGAAATGGGAATGCTCATCGACGGCGGCACCAGAATCTGCTCCGGATCACGGGGTTCAGCGTGATGGCCGATGTGAAGGTGCCAAAGCAGGTTTTTCAACTTTCGATTCCTTATCTTCCAGTGAAAGAGAAACCGATGCATGCAATACTCAATCAAGGTCCATATAAGGAGGCCGGCGGGCAGCAGCCACAGCATTTCAACCGGTCTGTGCTGCGGCTCGAGGACCTTTGCTGCATAGAGCAGAATCGACCCAGCAAGCGGATAGAACCAAAAAGAATAAAAAAGAACCCACGACATGGCACCCTCAAAGTCAGGAAGCAGGAAGCAGACGGCAGGAAGCAGGAGGCAGTCGGCAGGAAGCAGGAAGCAGACGGCAGGAGGCAGAGGGCAGGGAGAATGAGGTAGTTGGCGTAGTCATCGGTCGAATGAAATATGAAATAACGTCACTACCGAATAGTTTCTCTTTCCTGCCTCCTGCCGTCTGCTTCCTGCCTCCTGCCGTCTGCCTCCTGCTTCCTGCCGTCTGCGGCCTGGCTCTCTGCTTTCCGCCTTCTTCTACAATTTGAAACTAAAAAGTGATCAGCAGCCCGCCGCTGACCTCGGCGAAATCAAAATCCACTTTTCGAGTGTTGATCCCCAAGATTTCTACGCCGTCGGGCACCTTGTAGTACCGCACGTCAAACCGAGCACCCACCGGGCCGGCCAGACGGCGCAGCTTCAACCCACCTCCCGCATTCCACGCAAAAGAGCTTTTGAGCTTTAATATATTCTGCGTTTCGCCAATGATATTTCCCATTCCCACCGTGGCAAAAGGAACTGCTCGTCCGACCGGGAGCTGGACCTGGAAGTTTCCGTTTAGGAGATGCGCCCGGCCGTCGAAATTCCTCCCCTTGTCCTGAAGATTCTTCACGTAGGTATAGGAGAACTCAGTGCCGAAAAGACGGGCAATAGAGTGACCCAGCCGAAAACCGAGGAGCGCTCCATTGTCAAAATTCGTTCCGCTTAGCTGTGATCCTGGATTGTAACCTCCGACAAAGAGCTGGAACTCCGACTGAGCGTAAGCGCTCGCCGCCATACCTGCCCACAGTAAGATTAGAAGCGGTATTCCACGTTTCATCGGCTCTCCTTTCTTCTATTCTGCACTCTTCGTAAACCTGTGTAGTGAATGTTTGTCAATAACCCGCTACTAAGAAATCAATTCATCAACGCCTCAACAGACAACCGTTGACCGTTGACTGATGACTGATGGCTGATACCTATCCTATTTCCAGCGAACCTGCTTGGGCTTGGTGTTTTCACATTCGATCAGCTCGGTCATACCGTTAGCAAGCTGGCCACAGGCGACGGTAACAGCGGTCCGGACGGCGTCTTCTTTTGTGGCCCCGGACGCAGGCGCGCGAATCGTGCGCCCTTTGTACTCAAGCACGACTTCGCATTCAAACTTGATGGAAGAAACTGTAAGGTAATAAAAGAAGGCTCCGATTGCCAGAACCACCAAGCCAATCAAAATCAGCTTTTTGGCCATGCGCAGGACAGTAACTTTTCCCGGCAAAAAAGGCAAGATTGTCGCATGCCGGCTACCGGAAAATGAGAAGAAATCTCACCGCGACGGCCGCGAGGAGCACAATCGATCCGAGCCGCAGCTGCCGCAAAAGCACGATGCCTGTGAGCTACTTCTGTGACTAACCTCGCGCTCTGCGCAAAAACGTGATTTGGATCGCCTTTTGGCGGTGCAAAGTTGATTATTACTGAGGCTACAGGAAGTTCCCGAGGAAAAATGAAAGCACTCGAGAAAGTCGAGCCTATGCCGACAATTCGGCGTGATCCTACGACGGCGACACCAGTATTTCGCCGTCTGGCACAGGCAAACACGGAGCTGTGGCTGATTCTGTCAATGTTCCTGATCGCGGCCCTGGTAAATTACCTGGTGGCCGCCGACCACATGGTGCTCGGGTTGTACACTCTACCCACATTGTTTTCCGCCTATTTCTATGGCCGGCGCCATGCTACTTTGACAGCATTTGCAAGCGTGTTCGTAGTGGTCCTGCTTCTTTACATTAACCCCAGATTACTCAATGAGAGGGTCACGGTCCTGCGGGAGGAACAGCGGTGGTTTGAGATCATGCTCTGGGCTGGAATCCTGGTGGTCACCGCCTACGCCATGGGAACACTTTACGAAAACAAAGAGGCCCGCGTGCGGGAGCTCCGCGAGACCTACCATGGAATTCTGCTGATCCTTCGCCACTTCATTTCCAAGGACAAATACACCCAAAATCATTCCTACCGCGTTTCGGTCTACGCCGTCAAAGTTGCCGCGTACATTGGATTAGATCCAGAAAGGATTGAAGACGTACGCGCTGCGGCCATGCTCCACGACATCGGCAAACTGGACGTCAGCCGGGAGATTCTCTACAAGGCAGCACGGCTCACCGAGGAAGAATTCCGGGAAATGTCTCTGCACGTTGACAAGGGAGCCGAACTGCTGCAGCCGGTAGGAGGATCACTGCGGCGCATTCTTCCCATCATCCTGGCACACCACGACAAGTTCGACGGCTCCGGTTATCACCCCACCCGAGGCGAAGAGATCCCTCTGGAAGCGCGCATTATTTCGGTAGCGGATGTCTACGATTCACTCACCAGCGACAGGCCCTATCGCAAGGCAATGTCCCCATTTGATGCCAAGGAGATCATTGTGAAAGGTGCCGGCACAGAGTTTGATCCGAAAGTCGTAGATGCCTTCCTGCTGGCTTTTCGCAAAGGGCAGATGGAAGTTCCCGAAGTGATGGTCTAAGATCATCCCAGCACCCTAAAAAAGAAGGGGTCGATGGAGACGTTCACCGGCGTTCGGTTGTCGACATCCAGCAGGGTGTGCGTGGCGAAATTCGCATTTCGCCGGTAAACAACTCCATTGGGAAAATTTGCGTTGTTGGGAGTATTGTTCGCCGAAAACACGCCGTAGAAATCTTTCCCCACTGCCAGCAGATGATCATAGTCTCCGATGTAAGGGTCAAATTGCTTGGGCGGCACATTGGCCGCCACCGTAGCAAGAACCAGGCTAGTCCAGTTGGCGCCGCCGGCGCTAAGCTCTAGTTTGCTGACCCACCTTTGACTCGCTCCCAAGCCGCTAAGTTGCTGATATAGGAAACCAATCTTACTCGCGCTGTTGATCGCCAGGGCGGGATTGGTTGCGTTAAAAACCGTTCGCAAATCGGCGCCCGACCACGTGACACCCCGGTTGATAGAGCGGCGCACATGCAGCGTGTACGTCGATCCCTGATAGTCGGCCCAAGCAAGATATACAGCCGAGCTGTTTGAAGGATCTATCGCAATCGAGACGTCCCCTCCAATACGCTGCAACCCCAGGAAACTGCCAAAGGTGAATCGAACGCCCCTGGCCACCCTGATTCCAGCCCTACCGTCAGCGGGATCGATAAGGGCGGTAAACGGATTCAGCCCTGTTCCTCCCTGATCATCGCGGACGACGACAATGTCGGCAGTACCCGCCCCGGTGCTGCTGTTGAATGAACGCCAGGAATAGAAAGCGGCATAGACGGTCCCATCAGCGTGCGCGGCAGGCCGGACGCTCGGTCCATCCTGTCCAGGAGTCGCCCGTTTTTCAATTCTCACCGAGTGAAAAGCAGGATTCGCGCCCCCCGCGTTAGCCGATTCGTCTACAGTCGCCGTCCTACCCCCTGGCGCATTGAAGTCATTGTCACCGACGTAAACTCGATCTTTGCCCTTATTCGGTCCGCCAGACACAGTAATCGCCTGTACGAAAGGCTGATCGACGCCTCTGCCAGTGCGATCCACAAGCACCATCATCGGTGAGGCGCTCTGAAAATTGCTGGTTCGGAGGATGTTCAGACGAGGCCGATCCGCGGGAAAAGGGAGCCGGACGATGCCCGCGTAAAGGTTGTTGCTGGCGCTGGCGAAGGCCACTGTGATGTCTGCTGTGGCTGAGCCATCGGCGGCACTGCTGGGGACAATGGAATTTAGCGTCCATGTATTCCCGCCATCAGTGGAGACGTAAATGGGAGCGCGGTTTCCATGGGCCGGGTCGGGCGTGAAAGCCGTACCTGCGATCTGAAGAGGATTGGCGGGATTGACGGCAATTGTTGGCTCGCTGTCCTGGTGCTGTTCACCACTGAGCGATTTTGGAATCATGTTGACAACCAGTACTGCGGCGCCCGGCGCGGCCGTTTTCCTTCTGGTTGCAGTAGACCTGGCTGCTCTCTTATTCTCTTTTCTTGCGGGCATGCCTGCTCTTCTCGCGGGGATTCCTGGGAGTGTTCGCTTGCTTACGCGCGCGGCTCGGATTTTTTCTTCAAGAAAGCTGAGTCGAGCAATGCCTTTAATCCGCCTTCCCGATCATACGGTTGGAAGTCCTCTGGGTGCAGCACGGCGTAGACTTCTGGTCCCTTTGCTTTTGGTCCTCGAGTTGGAGAGCCCACCGTTTTTGCCGGCTCCATCTGTGTGCGTTTTACTTTGTGAAGCATGAAGTATCCTCGCTGGCCTGGTTGAAACTTAGGCGCTTTGTACCACCGCACATCGGTGCTGCTAGGAAATCTAACAACAATGTTCCCGCGGGGATGCTTTCCCTTGTGCACACCGGTAATTTCAATCACCGCCTCTTGCCATTTTGGATCATGTTCACTCGCAGGACCCTTCCAGTCAGTCTTCTGTCCGGCAGCCTTCCTGCTCTTGGCTCTGGTTAAACTGCCTGCGGGGAACCTGACGGCCGTGACCTTGCCGGTTAAAACCAAGTGGACGTCGTCGAAATGCGCTCGGATTTGTCTATTTCTTAAATGCTCCACCGGGTCGCCGCCGCGCTCGAGCAGCGCGTCATGAGAAGCTTTGACCGGCTCTTGGCGGACCGATTGCACGGCGACACTGTCGCCAAAAATCCAGGCGCCCGTGTAAAACATCATCTCCTGGCCGACTCTAACTGTCCCGCGGCCACTCAACTGCACCGTTACTTCCTTACCGGCATACCGGGAAAGGCTGGTCGGAGCCTCCACAATCTGGTCTACTCTAACTACAATGGTACGGTCCGACACAGGGACGTTTTCCATAGTGGCGGACCTGAGCTTCATGACGGTGCCCTTGAATATAAAGGTCGGATTCGGTTCCTCCTTTTTGGATTTGGCTGGCATATGTTCTCCCGCTTCTTTAGTGGAGACCGCGAAGAGGTCAAGGCACGCTGGCGCTCTAGAGTTTGGACATTTTGGCCTCCCCTGGGCTCGGAACGTGAGAAAAAATTGCTTTCATCTGTAGGGGCGGCCCTGTGTGGTCGCCCGTATTCCAATAAAGGCGCACGTCTCCGGGCGGCCACGCAGGGCCGCCCCTACAATCAAATTGATTTTTTCTCACGTTCTCGTGCCGGTGGAGCCAAGATTTCCCACTAACCGAGCACGCGACCGGGCCGCTGAAAAACGCTTCAATCCCGGGCTACGAGCATGTGCCCTTCCAGGGCACCCCCTGAATAACCTCTAACGTCCCGCATGCTGGCTCGACTGCGATTTCATGTAGTTTTCAATTTCCTCGATGCCGCGGGGAACCTTCGCCGAAAGCTGCTTTAAGCCTGATTCAGTCAGCAGGAAAGAGTCCTCGATGCGCACACCGATGTTTTTGTATTTCTCGTAAACAGGGCGAACCTTCTCAATGAAACTCAGATTTTCGGACGTCTTGGGGAGGTTGTCCAAGACTCCTTCTCTGATATAGATGCCGGGTTCGATTACGAAAGCCATCCCAGGAGCAAGCGGTCGCGAAGAATCTCCTGTATCGTGAACGTCCATACCGATCCAGTGGCAAGCGCCATGAGTCGACCAGGTGCGGTACTGGTCGCCCGACTTGTCGGTGACCAACCCAAGTTTGAATAGCCCATCCTTTATCACTTCGACAGTCCTTTTCTGGATATCGGCAAGCTTGGACCCCGCCTTTGCCGCCTTAATTCCCTGCTCCTGGGCGGCAAGCACAATCCGGTAGATGTCTTTTTGAGGAGGGCTGAACGTCCCGCTGACTGGATAAGTGCGCGTGATATCGCCGGTTAGGTACTGGTAATTGGCGGCAGCATCGACCAGGAGAAGATCTCCAGCCTCCATCCTGCGGGTTCCCTGCTGGTAATGAAGCACGGTGGCATTTGGGCCGCTGGCGACAATGGACGGATAGCCCCAGCCAAGCGCTCCCCGAGACCTGTACACATACTCAAGGGCCGCCTCCACTTCATACTCCCACACTCCAGGACGGGCGGTTCTCATCCCGGCCAGATGCGCATCGTTGGAGATCTCCACGCTCTGCTCTAGATTCTTTTGCTCGTAAGCCGTTTTAATCTGCCGCAGATCGCGAAGCAGATTGGTTGCGTCTTGAATCGAAAATCCAAAAAAGCGCTCCTTTATCCGGTTGGCAAACTGGTGTACCGGATCGAGTGGCTCGGAGAGACTGGGCCGGGGAGACAGAATCAGAAACAGACGCCCCTGACCGGAGTCTAGCGCTCTAAAAAAAGCGTCGAATTCATTCTGTTCCCTGAAAGATCCGTACGGAGTCCGAGAGAGAAGCGATGTAATGAAAGACTCAAATTCAGTCGTCAGATAGATGGCGGCGATTCCGCTTTGCGCGGTGGCTTCTTCCCTGGTGAGAAAATGTCCCACCCAGTGCTCGCGAACCGGGTCGCGAGGTTTGATGAAAAGCATCTCTTTTCGTTCTCGGGCGCCTGGAAGGAGCACCAGCACGGTCTCTTCCTGGTCCAGGCCGGTCAGGTAGTACAGGTTGCTGTCCTGCCGGTATTTATAATCCACATCGCGCGAATACACCTTAGCTGGAGCGCTCCACAGGACCAGCATCGATTGCGGGCCCATCTGCTCCATTGCCCGCGCGCGGCGAGCTTTCAGGTCATCCTGAAATTCCCCCCCTGACGCGAAAACAGAACGGAGGGCAAAAACAACCACCAGAGCAAACAGGAATCGTCGAATCATCACCATACTCCTCCCTCGCAAGAGGGGTTTTAAAAATGGATTTGTAGTTCGCGAGTTGCTGTCTTGCTTCTACTTGCTCCAGGGAATAGAGTCAAACAATTTTGTAAAATGGACACTCGGACAAGACAAGGAGATCCCGCATGAAGATGACCAAACTTCTGTTTCTAATCGCGCTATGCCCTCCAACGTTTGCCTTCGGCGAAATCCACAAAGTCGTGGCGACGCAATATTATCGCACCTTCTCCCATACCCATCCGGTGCTGCTGCGTGTCAAGCCTGGCGACACGGTGGTTACCAAAACCCTCGATTCCGGCGGACAGGACGAGAAGGGTGTCCATCGCCATCCGGAACCTCCCAACCCACTCACCGGTCCCTTTTACATCGAAGGGGCTGAGCCGGGCGATGCGCTGCTGGTGCGCTTCGTGAAAATGAAGCTCAATCGCGACTGGGGTTACACGGCTTATCGTTTGGGGCTCTTCTCGCTCACTCCCGAGTATGTAGAAACGGTTTACTCGGATCGATATAAAGAAAACCTGGTGCGCAAAGGACGTTCCAATCTCGTGCTGTGGGATATCGATCTAAACCGCAATGTGGTTCGGCTGAGAGAGCCGGTCAGCAACAAAATCAGCCTTGAGTTTCCGGCACGGCCGATGCTCGGGTGTGTGGGAGTCGCTCCAGCAGGAGATTTTGCTCCCACCTCCACACCTTCAGGTTCTTACGGAGGAAACCTGGACTACAACGCTGTCGGCGAAGGCGCTACCGTGATACTGCCCGTCTATCACGCAGGCGCGTTATTCTTCCTGGGGGATGGCCATGCGCTTCAGGCTGACGGGGAACCGACAGGTACCGGTATTGAAACTTCCATGGACGTTGAATTCACCGTCGATCTACGTAAGAAGGCCAATCTCACTGGTCCCCGGATTGAGAATTCCGATTACATCATCAGCATGGGAAGCCAGCCGGAATTTGCCAGCTCTCTTGACAACGCGCTCAGGATCGCTACCACGGACATGGTCCAATGGCTGATCCATGACTACGGGTTGGAGCCCTGGGCCGCCCATCTGCTCATCGGCTACGAGGGCAGTTACGACGTTGTGACGGTGATGGGCACGATGGCACTGAAAATCCCAAAGAAGTACCTTGCGGTCCGAGGTAAATGATCGTTGCGGAGAGACGGGCCCAAGAACGCCACAGGAGGCGATTTTGCGAAAAAAAAGGATGATCGGAGAGACGGCCTGAGGGCCGTCTCTACTCACAGAATGTAAAATTCCCTGAGAAGCCAAGCTGAGACGGCCCTCAGGCCGTCTCTCCGCTCCCAAATATAGAAAGTCCATCGCCCGCCGGAGGCAGGCAAGGCTGCTGAAGCGGCCAGCTTTCAGGCTCATTTAACCGGCCTGGGCCACTCGCTTTCTGGACGAGGCGAGCTTTTCGTCGAGCGCCTTTTGAATGGCTGGAAGGGCGCGCTCGGTCGCGTCGGCTCCGCGTTTGATCAACTCTGCCTGGCGGTAATATTCGATCCAGGTGAAATCAGAGAGGTCGGGGTTGACCAGGACATCGGCAGAGATCGCCTTAAAGTTTCCCAGCTCGTACTGCAGTATCTGCATGGCGTTCATCACGATGTCAAACAGGATCGGCATGTCCGCTTGGGAGCTGAGATAGGAGAGCGGATTTAACCGGCTCACCTTCCGGAAAAGACTCGACACTACGTTCACCACGCCCCGCTTCAACGGCGGAACAACGTTGACCGCGATGCACAAATCGGCGCCCATCTGCTGCACCACCTGAGCCGGGCAGGGATCTGCCACCCCGCCGTCGACCAGCGCTCTTTCACCCTGTTTGAACGGAGCGAAGACCATCGGCACGGAAGAACTGGCGCGAAAAGCTTCATCGAGCCGCCCCGAGCCTATGGCTATCCGCTCACCGGTCTCTATGTCGGTCGCGATAGTCTTGCATGGCAATACAAGATCTTCGAACGTCTGTTTCTCTTTCAGCATGGGGGAAAAGATTTCGAAGATGCGCCGACCTCCGAGAATGCCGGGCTTGGTGATGGTCAAGTCCATGGCTGTGAAAAAATTGCTTTTTTTTCCCAACCGCCTGGCGATGGAAATCATCTCATCGGTTGAAACGCCGGCCGCATAGCCGATGCCGATGATCGATCCCTGGCTGCATCCGGCGATGATGTCGATCGGAATCTTATTATCTTCCAGTACTTTGAGGACCCCGAGGTGGGCGATACCAAAGGCCGCCCCCCCACCGAGGGCGAGACCGACCGTCGAGTGAAGAAGCTTGCGCGCCAATCTGTGCACCGGCAGCCCGACCGGCGTTCTGCCATTTTCACGAATTCTCTTGGCCGCGGTGGGAACCTCTTTTGGCAAGTTTGGATCTTCAGGGATCACAAACGGCTCGCAGCTGCAAATGGGAATTCGCTTGGAGGTTTCGTTGAACAGGTTAATTACGCGGAATGTCCTCATCGAGGAGTTCGCCTCGGCTGGGGCCAGCCCATTCACGTCGTCTACAATTTCGATGTAGACGTCTGAGAATGAGCCGACGGAGTCGAGTAGGGCCTGGGGCTCCGAACCCAGGTCAAATACCATGTATGGAAAGAGGGTGGTCAGCTTCGATACCAGGTTTGAAGCGCGCTCGCCATAGAACGATTTCGGTTTATCCAGACTCACTCCGATGTCCAGCAGAGCCGCGCCTGACTCATCCACAGACAACTGGCCTTTCACCTTCTCAGGAACCATCTCCAACTGGTCGGAAAGAAGGTCGGAGATCAGAGGCTGCTCCGCCTGGTGACCGGGGCGAGCCCTGAGCAAGAGGATATCCACGCCGGTCAAATCCTTCAGCACTCCGGCCAGCGCCGAAGCCACGAGCGTTTTTCCTCTGAGGCCGGGACGGCCGCCGACGCTGATCACCATTGTCGCCTTGCGAGCGTCTTCGCCTTTGGTGACGCTGGCCAGCCGTTTGCAGAGGACTCGGGCAAAATACTCGATGGCTTTCGGGTTCTTCAGGAAAAGCTTTTCAAAGTCGGCCTTCTGCAACGCCAACAAACGCGCGCGGCGTGAAGCTTTGATCGTGGCGGTGCGCTTGCCTCCCTGAAGAATGGCCATCTCGCCGAAAAAGTCGCGCGGCTCCAGGGTGTTGATCAATCGATCCCCGTGGCTTCCGCCCCAGACTTCGAGCTCTCCACTCAGAACTACATAGAAGGTATCTCCTTCATCTCCAATACGACAAATCGTCTCGTCCTTCTCGTACGAGACCTCGGCAAGGATATTGTGTATTGCCTCGAGCTCGGCTCGGGTGAAAAAGCTAAAAATCGGAATGGTTGATAGGAATTCCAGCCAGTCTGCCATTGGAATTACGCTGTCCGCGACCCTTTCTCAAGGCGATCGACCAGCTCAGACAAATGCTGATAGCGGAAGACTTCTCCCAGACGATCGTGTGCCTTCAGCACCGGGTGATAGCGCTGGATGGCGTCCTCCACAGGTTTCTTCACCAGTCTGTTCCAACGTTCAACTACCTGCTGGTCGGACGCATCGGGCTGGTGTTTCGTATAGTCGGCAATGAAGCTCTCGCCCGGAGTTATGTCCCAGGCCATGATCAGCGAAGAACACACGCCGTTGGTGAAGGCCTCGTTTTCGTCAAGCTGATCGCCGTGATATCGAATGACGTTCTCCAGAATCGCGGGGTGCCGCACGTTGACAACCGTGGTGGCCCACGACAGGCCCGCCCGCGCATTCAGCCGGCCCAACTCGTGCGGCGGCTCGCGGTCCACTGCTCTCCATGGCGACATCACACCGGGAGCTATATAAATTGGCAGAAAGTAAAGAGCTCGCCCCGCGCCGTGCCAGAAATAGCCCAAAAGCTCGGGGGCGATTTCTCCCAACTCCTTGTCTATGGTCGGGACCATTTGCGAGTGCCAGGTGCGTGTGACCAGCCCCAGAGACTCGTAGGCAGCTCCTGTGTAACCCTTCCTGGAGTTCTCTTTACAAAGGGTGATGAACTCCTGAAGCATTTCACGAACTTTAGCAGCTGGGCTGTAAGGCGTGACCGTCGGCAGCAGGTGCCAGGCAAAGGACAAGCCGATGCCCGCGTGCATCATGGTAAGACTCTTGTCAGGCAGGACGCTGGCTTTTTGATCGGTAAGGATATTCCGGATCGGTTCTCCCCCGCCCCTGAAATGGTCCGCATACTCATGGCCCAATCCTTCGACCGCCCAGAGATCTGGATACTCGCCCAGGTCATAGGCCTTGTCGACCAGCTCCTTCAGCGCGAATTCACCTTCCGTTGGAATATTGAGCAACTCACGCACATGCTTGACCAGGTTATAAACTTCCAAGTTGTTCCTCAGTTGTTGGCGGGCCAGTTGGCTGTTTTTACCTGGCGTGAGAACTCTGATTGTCTCCATCGATTGCTGGGCCACATCGGAACCGAGACGCTGCAGGTAGCTGGGACTGAATGCTTTGAACGTCAGCACGTCGAACATCAAATTCACCATGTCCCGCTGTACTTCATCGCCTACATAGAACGCAGCCCAGACCAAATCGTTAAATTGCTGCTGGGTGGCCTGGGTGACGGAATAAAGCGATTCTTCCACTTTGCGAGTGGGTTGCTTTCCGTCCCCCGGCGTGATCAGGTTCGCAACCTGCTGGATGCCAAATGCTGACATTGCCCATGGCAGACTAATCATCGATTTTGCGAATCCGCCCATATCGATTCTCCTTTAGTTTTTCAATTTTGATGAGTGACGTGTTCTTTTCAATCTATTACATGCGCCCTTTGAATACAACCTTTCAGAAATGCTAAAACTGATAGGGCAAAAACCGCGAACTAGGTGAACTTAGCGGCAGACTTTTATGCCGTTAAATTCTTTGCCGGCCGCAAAGATTTGGTTCGGTTTAGACCCCGCCCAGCGGGGTCGAAGAGTATAGCCGGGGACAGAGCCCACCTCAGACGGGCGACGCCCCCGGTCGATCTCCCCATATCGACCTGCGGACCCTGTAGGGGTGCAACAAAATTTCCAGATGATTGACCCGACGAGCCGGTCTTCTCCCAAAAAAATACTTCCGGGATTCGTGTCGCACCCCTTCAGGGTGCATACCTTGATCGGATGTCGCAAACCGGGGGCTCCACCCACCTGAGCGGGCTCTGCCCCCGGCTATACCGGTCAAGCCGATAACTGGATCGTTTTCAATCTCCAGATCTTAAGCGATCTCAGGCTGACTTCGACCTGGAGGAATTGTCCTTACTTAAAAATCGTAATGTCGTTCAGTTCATGCTCACAGCGGGCCGCAGCGGCGGCGACCGGTGTTCCAGGAACCTTGCAGACAGAGCTTAAGTTGACCCAGTTGTCGAATTTAATTCCTCCCTGGCCAGGGACGCTGCTTTGGCTCAAAAAGAACTCCCCTTTCACCAGCAGGTCGCCCTCGGCGCCAATCAAGCGGACGTTAAACAGACTGCCGGTCGCCTTGCTGAAAAGGGCGGCCAGGCTGCAATCCTTGGAGTCGAGAACCCACAAAAAGTAGTCTCCCAGGAGCCGGTAAGAGGTTCCCGTGACCGGATTGAATCCGCGCATGTTCTCGTAGTTGACACGAAAAGAAAAATTACAAGTACCATTGCAGGTACCATCTTCCGAATTGGTGGTCTTTTCGATAACAACGTGCACGTCCCCAAACAACCGCAAGTTGTAACATTTCCCGCTGGGGTTGTTGGGGATGTCGCAAGCGATGATACCAGCAGGGAGATTACAAGCTATCGTTGTAGGATCGATCGGGACAAGTTGATCGACATTAAAGCTATGGTCCAGCAGCTTCTCTCCGAACGCTAGAGGCACGGCCAAAAGCATAAGCAGAGGCACTAGAAATAGAACTTTCTTGAGCATGGTGACTTCCTCCTTTTTGATTAGTGAGTGATTGGACATTCCTTAACACGAAGAAAACTTTCTCGTGCCCTGAAAGACGCGCCGCAGTTCTTACCGTTCTTGAGAATTCAAATGTGGTTAACGACTACAACTCTAGAGCAGCGTAGCCTGACCTGTCAACGAGGACAACTCTAGAGGAGGTGGTTTGAACTGTCAATCCTTTCCTTCGCAGTGAAGCAAGCCACTCCGATCTTTTTTTTCAATTCTATTGATAGTTTTTATTTCCGTATTTCTCCCTTATCGTCGATGATAGAAACCATTTATGCCGCCCCGAAAATTTCGTCTCTGGTTACTGGTTTGCTGTTTCTCCTTTGGCTCGCTTCTCCACCGGATGTCTTCTCAAACGTCCGCATCGCCGCAGGTCAGCTGGGAAACGGTCGCCATTGAAGGCGCGCAGATTTGGGATGGCACGGGTCGTGTTGCTCTCAAAGACGGGATTCTTATTATTCGCGGAGAGCGCATTTACGCGGTAGGTGCGCGCGGCGCCGTTTCTATTCCCAAAGGAGCGAGGATTATTCAGGCGCGGGGCAAAACTGTAATCCCGGGACTGATCAACGCGCATGGGCATGTGGGAATGGTCAAGGGACTGAAATCGTCGCGTGAGAATTACAGCGCTGAGAACGTTCTGTCGCAATTGAAGTTGTACGCGCGCTACGGCGTGACCGCGGTGATGAGCCTGGGTACGGACTTCGATCCCATGTTTCACATCCGAGGCCCGGCTAGAGCAGGCGAACCGCCGCGGGCAACGGTGCTAACGGCGGGCCGTGGTTTCACCAGCAAGAACGGTTATCCCGCAGTACTGCCGGGAAATGCCGGAGTACCGCGCGAAGTAGACACTGTCGAAGAAGTCCGCCAACAGATCGCCGAGCTGGCGCGACAGGAAGTCGACATGGTCAAGATCTGGGTCGATGATCACTGGGGACACTATCAGAAAATTCGGCCGGAGCTCTATGAAGCCATCATCGCCGAAGCTCACAAGCACAGCCTGCGCGTCATGGCCCATATGTTTTACCTGCAAGATGCCAAGCGGTTAGTTCGCGCCGGCGTGGATGGTCTGGCGCACAGCGTGCGGGACCGCGAGGTAGATGATGAGTTGATTGGCCTGATCAAGGAAAGGCAAATCTTCACCGTACCCACGCTGGTTCGCGAGGAATCGATGTTCATTTATGCCGAGCCTCCTGCGTTTCTGGAAGATCCTTTCTTCAATCGCTGGGTCACGCCGGAGGTCATCAGCACGCTGAAGGATCCTGCTTATGGAAATAGGGTGAAGGCGGATCCTGAGTTTTCCCGTTACCGGGGCCAGCTCAAGATGGCGCAGAAGAACTTGAAGAAGCTTTGGGATTCGGGAGTGAAAGTCGCGTTTGGAACCGACAGCGGGCCGCCTGGGCGGTTTCAAGGCTACTTTGAGCATCGGGAATTGGAGCTGATGACAAAGGCGGGTTTGACTCCCGCTCAGGCGCTGCAGGCGGCAACGTTAAACGCCGCCCAATGCCTGCATCTCGCCCGCGATTTTGGAACCTTAGAAAAAGGAAAGCGAGCCGATCTGATCCTGCTTGACGGAGATCCGCTGCAAGACATCCGCAACACTCGCAAGATCAATCAAGTGTGGATCGGCGGCCGCGAAGTGAACTGAACCTTTGTGTCCGTTGTGTCCTCTGTGGTTCAAAAAAGCATGACCACCAAGGACACAGCGGACACAACGATCTGCGCAAACCTGAGTGTTTAGGCCACGCTTTGGAGGCCGGGCATACCCTGAGAACATGAAAACAACTCGCCGCGATTTTCTGATACTGGCTTCTGCCCTGCCCCTGGCCGTGAAAGCCGGCCTTTTATCGGCCGCTTCGCAAAGATCCCAATTCCAAATCGGCATCACCACCAACACCCGGGGCGGCTGGGAAAAAGATTTGATCCTTTCCTTTCGCGAAGCATCGGAAGCCGGGTATCACGCCGTCGAAACCTTTTACAACTACGTACTTCCCTATTGGGACAAACCCGCGGCACTCAAACAAATCCTCGATGGCCTCCACCTTCGGCTGGAGACCGTCTCCAACGGCGGCCCGATGGTAATGCAGTTTGAAGATGCTTCACAGTCGCAACAAATTATCGATGAACATCTCAAGCTGGTTCGCTGGATTAAAGGCTTCGGCTGTGACCATCTGAAAATCAACACCGGCCGCCGCCGCCCGGAGGGCACTACTCAGTCGGATCTGCAGCAAATGGCCAGGACGATGAACACTTTGGGAAAACGGATCAGCGATGAAGGCTTGAAATTTGGCGTGCACGCGCATCTTTGGACGCAGCTCCAGGACCGGGGTGAAATTGACCGCCTAATGGAACTAACCGATCAGCGCCATGTCTTCTTTGTCCTGGACACTGGCCAAATCACCATGGCGGGAATCGATCCGGTCGAACTGACCAAAACATACGTCGATCGCATCATCGAGTTTCATTTAAAAGACTGCAAGGGG
>DASXTB010000169.1:0-15276 GCA_036505615.1 Acidobacteriota bacterium | reverse complement strand
GGGCATGCGGTAAGAAGACTAAGGGTAGGGCCCATCCTACCTTCAAGAGAAGACTTCCGATCAAGTCCGGGTTGCTTTTCCAAACGAGGAGGGCGAAGAGTGTGAGGCCGCCAACTAAGAGCACATGCCTAAGAGTAGACCGAGGCTCTAGCTTAGGTTCTAGTGCCCTAGACCCTTCATCGACCGCGTGGACTTCTTGGATACAAACCGGTCCTTCAGGCATCTGTCTAATTCAAGAGACCATGTCTCGTATTTTTTTGTGCATCACGAGACGTCGTATAGTGGATGATTCTTCTGTAAACGTACCGTTTATCACAATTCTCTACTGGGTCTTCAGTTGTTTTGGAACTCTGCACAAAGCACTAACATCTCTCCATTTATTGGATTGCGGCACCCGGTTCAAGCAAAGGCTGACCAGTCAGGCGGTCAGTATCAACTCCGAGGACGGAACAAATAGTGGGGGCAATGTCCAAGATGTGTGGCGGCTTTGTTGGCGTCTTCAGCTTTGAGGAACCGGGTACAATAAGGGCCCATGCACCGTCGCAATGTTCACCGGTTCGCCCACTGCCCCACCCAGGGGACGAAACCTCTCCGAATCGCGGTGAACTCACCCCTGCTAAGTGCATCGGCAAGCGCTCGCTCCAATGCACGATAAGGTCTGGAAATGGGTGAAGGAACGTTTCGCAACCCAGAGAGTTTGAGACAAACTCAATGTTTTTGACGGTCGGCTCGCCATCAGGATCGCGGAACGTTCGAAGGCCCGACACAATTTGCTCTAATAACATACCAGCCTTTTCAGGACTCACGATCCCGTCTCGCTCGCGACCCATTAAATTAAGGCGAATGTATCCACAAATACCGCTTGGAATCATGAACGCGCAAGTCTCTGTCCAATCGACGCCCCGCGTCTCTAGGCGAGAGGTAATCTCAAGTGTTATGCGGTCAGGCAGCACACGAGCGACCCAGGCCCGAAAATCCGCTGGAAGCGTCGCCCGTAGACGCCACAGAGAATTACCGGCCGCCCTTGTCGCGTTCCTTGCGACACTTTTCTCGGACAATACCGCCTGCAGCATTCCAGGCAACAGATGAGTTCGAGTCGCATTAGGCCCCATACCGCTGGGCGAAAGCATAATGATGTCAGTCCCCACTGGAAGCGCATCGACAATACGGGAAAGAGCCTCATCCACGGCGGCGTAGGCGTCGCATAGTGTGGCATCCAAGTCGGTTTTCATTCCTGCGTCCAACTGATCTTGCGGAAGCCTCGACGGATCCAGAAACCAGTGTCCTGCTATGTGACTCGAGCTCAATGTGATCCAAACCAAGTCGAAGCTCTCCTCTGAGAGAAGTGTCGCTGCAACTTCGGCGGCACGCTTCGGTGCGCCAAGCAGCCTATTGCGCATTTTGAAGAGGTGCGGAGTGGAAGGGCGGCCATAGACTTCTTCCACCAACGAAGGTCGACCAAACCGACGCTCGAGTTGACGATCAAGACTTCGGGGGACAGACCACCTATGAAGAGTAACTTTGTGTTCAAACTGCCACCCACCGAGAGCCTTTCCCTTGATGGACTTCGGTTCCCTGCCCTCATACGGATCTATGACGAGCGAACGACGCCCAACATTTCCGATTCTGTCCCAAATCGGTTCAGGAGCCGGGTAGTAGTCTTGTGGTCGGACACGTTGCTCTGCTGCCGACCACATAAATGGGAAGTAGAGGCCATGTTCGGCGACTCCCCTTCCGCTGTACAACGTAAAATAGGTTGCTCCCTCCCAACTCGCGACAGGAGTTTGGAGCGAGTACCAATGGCCGCGGCCTCGAAGCCGAGCAAAGCAAGGGAGACGGCCTTGCTCCAGAAATTGATGAAGATGAGGAAGACTCACGCCATCGAACTGCAAGATGGCGATCATGAATGTCTGCTCAGGTGGTTTGGTGAAGGATCTGCAAAGAACATTCTGCGCCGCCTTGAACTGCTGAACGCCGCACCGCATGGATGGCCGACATGACTGCCAGCCCGTCGGCTGCCTTCGCCAGGGGTGATCCGCCTGGCATCCCACGTACCGCACATCCAAAAGCCTCGAGCTGGGCAACCAGCGAGCTCACGAGGGGATTTTCTCGATTCGGTTGGAGTCTGGCGACTATTCCGGAAAGAAGTCCCCCACGTCTATACGAGCCGCTCACATGTCCCAGGACGTCTTTCACCTCAACGAGCTCATAGTGGGGCCTGTTATTCGAGCACGAAATGGTGGCATGTCCTCGCTCTAGCCTCAGCTCAAATTCAGCGCGACGCTCGTTTAAGGACATAGCCCGCGCCCATAGGATTTCACTATCAGTGAGCCAGCGCGCGAGATCGATGAGGTGTGGCCCTAAATCCAGGAGCACATCATCCTGCATATCAAAAGATTTCCAGGAATTTCTCCGGTAATGTAACTCGAGGTGCAAGTGAAGGCTGGCATCGCGCGGCAATGCCTCCTTAAGTGCAGCAATGCCTGGCTCAAACCGGCGATTGAATGCAATCCAGGGCGAGGGATTCAGAGCCAGAAGCGCACCGGCTTCTCCCACATTAAGGCCTGGAGGTTTCTCCACAAGGACTGGCAGGCCTGCTTCGGCGGCACACCGCGCACCGGCCAGATGAAACCGGGTGGGAGTTGAAATCACGAGCGCATCGAGCCCACCAGCGCTGATTAGGGCGCGAATGCTTTCATGGGCCGGCACTCCGGCCGCGATCCCCTTGCAACGCGATTGATTAACGTCTGCAACGCCCGCGAGCTTTACTGCTGTCGCTTGCCCAAATGCCGGTAAATACCCAAACTCCGCCACGCGACCGCAGCCTACGAGTCCAACTCGGAGGGGATTCTTGCGGTCAGCCTTCTTTGGTTGATCTGTCTGCATGATTCCCGATCCCGAACCCCAACAAGCCAGCGAACTCCCTAAAGAGGCTGGCTAATATGGCTACATGCTGCTCCAACTGTCTTTATACGCAGGCGCTACAAAATCTTCTCCGCCAAGCTTTTCTTCTCTTCGACTCGCAATTTGCTCAACAAGTTCTAAATAACGCTGAACATGAACGTCTGCGCGCCATTTTTGTTGGAGCGCTTCATAGCCACGCTGTCCTATCTCCTCCCGCAAATTCGGATCGCCCACTAATTGTTCCATGGCATCGAGGAGTTCTGCATCTGTGTTGAATACAAACCCGCCACCACTTTCTTTGATGATCTCTGGCATCCCTCCTCTATTTCTCACAATCACAGGAGTCCCTTGTGAAAATGCTTCAAGAATCACAAGCCCAAAGACTTCATACCATAAGGAGGGAACGATGGTTGCCAGGGCTTGCCTGTATAGGGTGCGAAGATTCTCACCGGACTGATATCCCAGAAACTTGATATTTGGAGATCCCCGAGCCATTCGGCGAAGAACCGGTTCGTAATGACCTACACCAACAATCCATAGCTGGGCTCTTTCATAATGGCGAAACAATGGGACAATCTCCTGAAGGCCTTTAATTTTCTCCAGCCGCCCAACAAAAAGAAAATACGGGGCCTCGCCCATAGAATACCGCCGAGGTGTGGTCTCTTGCCATTCCCAGCGGGAGGTGAAGTAAGGTAGTTCGACAACCGGAATCTTCAGACCCATTTCAAGATGCTTATTCATGGTGAATTCACTAGGGGCAATAAAGAGATCAACGTGTTTCACAGCCTGCTGTATCATGTCGGTATACCGCCAGAGCTGTGGCGGACGCCTATGAGCGAGCGTGCAAGATAAACACTCCTTATGGGTGCAAGCTTCGTTGTTAAACTTGAATAGCATGTGGGTTGGGCAGATCAGCCAATACTCATGGAAAGTGTAGAGCTTGACAGCCCGCCCATAGTGAAGAATCTTTGGCCCTCCAACCAAGGAGATATTGTGGTAGTGGATGACATCAAAAGATCTCTCAAGAATCTCCTTGATCATTGAAGTCTTTAACGTCGGCCGCCCGCTCTGATAAGTCGCAAGGGGAGACAAAAAACCAAAGGGACTCTTCAACGAGTGGACAGTTACATTGGGATGATCGTGGTCAGTTATTGGCGGTATTGGGCCAGCGAAAAGGTTATAGGCATCCCTGCAATGGACCACCTCTACTTGGTGCCCCCGCTTTGCTAGTTCATTGGCAAGTTGCTGCACATACACGCCGTCTCCACCAAAAGAATAGGGGGGGTAGAAGGTGGTGATCATGCAAAAGCGGAGCGGTCTATCGTTTGTCATTACAGCAAAGGAACTGGGTCGGCGTTACGTGAAACAGCTCTGTCACGGGACAGACCATTCAAGCAAGATTCGAACTTCGAACCTCTACCACCCTTCTACCATCAAACTGCTCTTTGCCCTCACGCTATCGTGTTGAAAGGTCCGCCGTTCTACAAAAGGAAGTTCCGTCCCTGCTGCTGGAATAAGGCGCGAAGTTTGGCGCGCGTCGGTGATTCGATGCCTTTCAAGGCAGTCTGGGTCGTGACTGGTCGAAGCGTTTTTCTTTCCTGGCGGCTACAATCCAATTGTATATGCTAGCGACCAAGTATCCGACGACAAAACCAAGCGCGAAAGCGTACGCAAATCCGATAAAGCTTCCCAAAAAACTTACTCGATAGCCGATAAAGAATTGTCCAAGAAGAGAAAGGTGTGGCCCTACTACGTTTCCTCCCTTTGCAGTGTCGCATTTAAACGCAATAACCGCGTTAGTACCAGTTTCTCAAGATCTGTATCGCCATCTGCCATGGGCGGGGTCCTCTTCAGATATACTCAGGGAATTTCGCAGCAGTATGCGCTCGGGCACGTCGGTGCATAGATTCTACGTATAGGAATACTGCCAGGTTTAAGAAATGCAAATCCCCATTCGCTGTGATCGGGTGTGAACAGCATGTGAACAAAGATCGATTCGGTCAAGCATGGTATCGCGTTGGCGCGGCAAATAGCGGCGAGTCTGTAGTTCAACGAGACCTGTCAGTTTGTTCGAGTGCTTCCCATTTGACAAGTTTGGTTAACTGTGGCCTACCGACAGCTATTCAGGGGCAAGGGTATGTTTGTGGAGAAGGCGGAAGATCGGCTACATTCGGGGAGGTGCGGTTACTCATCCACGAGGTGTTTCCGAACGATAGCGGGTCTCTGGTTGTCGACCAGGAGTGACTCAACCATTGAGGTCGTAAGCAGATGTCCTAGTATCTTGGACTTGCCACTTACCCAAAATCACTTTTTGACTCGCAGCTATTTCCTCTGTGAGTCTGGCCCGCGTGCTGACATCGCGTGTAACATATAGCGCAAACTTACCACTGATCCACCTCGCGAGCATCATCGTTTTCAGGATCGTGATCACTTCTGCGTAACGTATTCTAGAGGAGTGACGTTGATAAAACTTCAGGGTACTCGCAAGCAGCTGTACCGTCATCTCCGCGTGGCATTGTACGGTGCTGGCACCCCCGACATGCACTACCGTCGCCGTGGGTGTAAAGTGCACCTCCCATCCGCGCTGTCCCAGCCGATAACAAAGATCGGCATCCTCGAAATACATGAAGAACGATTCATCGAAGCCTCCCACGGCTTCAAATGCCTCGCGTCTAACTGCTAAGGCGGCGCCTTTCACCCATGGAACGATACGCGGACAAGCATGCGGCCAGGTCCGGAGATAAAGGTTCCGCAGAAAAGGGACATGTCGGCGAATCCTTCGCCCCAGGACAACCGCGATAGTACTGTTCTCGAGGAAAGTGTTCAGCGGTGTTGGAAACGGGTAACACGAGGCTTGTAATGTCCCGTCCGGTTCCTCCAGGCGCGGCCCGACGATGGCCGCTCGTGGATGGTGGTCAAGATATCGTTTCAACTCCACAAGCGTCCGGGGTCGTATGAGAGTGTCGGCATTGAGAAGCAACACGTATTTAGCGTTGCAGCGGGCCATTGCCTGGTTTGCCGCTGTGCCGTAGCCGAGATTTGTCCTATTCGCCTGGAGTATAACGTGTGGGTACTCAGTTTCGACTGTTGCAACGCTGTCGTCTGACGAGGCGTTATCGACCACAATAACCTCGCTTGGAGCCTCCGATATAACGGTTTCGAGACAGGCGCGCAGGAGCTCACAAGTATTGTAGTTGATAATGACAACCGCGAATGGGTTCACTAGAAAGCCCCCGTTGTGGCTCGGGTTCGTTCGACGGCGCGTTGTTTTTTTGGTCTTTGTGAGGTCACGTCAAGTGCAGCGGTTTGCCCCGCCTAAAAAATATGTTGATTGTTCTGGAAAAACAAGAACTCTATCACTTGAACAAAAAAATGGCCTGGCTAGAATGTCTGCTCAAACTGTGCCGTCTACCTGAACAAGGCAATATTTTGTTTCACCCTCTGCTAATCTCGATCGTTACTCCGTGTTTTAATCGAGCGGAATTGGTCTCAGAGGCTGTGGAAAGTGTCTGCCGACAGGATTACCCCCATCTGGAACACATTATTATAGATGCCGGCTCTACCGATGGGACACTGGAGGTACTAAGGAATTACCCGCATTTGCGGGTATATAGCGAACCCGACGCAGGGATTTACGATGCCCTTAACAAAGGTGTTAAGTTAGCCCGTGGAGAGGTGGTGGGATTTCTCAACACCGACGATTGTTACGAGCCAGGCATACTGAGATTGGTCGCGGAGGAATTTGAGCGCAAACCGAATATCGACGCGCTCGTTGGCGGTGCAACTATCTTCCAGCAAGCTTCTGACGGCAAACGACGGCTCGTAGCAAGGTTTCCCTCTATACAGCAGCAAGATTTGCTAATGCGAGCAACGGAAGGCGCACCTATTTTCAATGCCTGGTTCTTCCGGAAGCGCGTGTTCGACGAGCTTGGCGGTTTCGAGACCGGCTATTTATATGTCGCAGACCGTGAGTTCCTACTTCGCATGGCTTTCCAGGCCACGTCGTTCGGCAGTGTAGATAAGGCTTTGTACCACTATCGGATGCATCCCGGCTCTTATACACTGAGCGGTGAGCCCAGCGGCGAGGATGCATGGATGTTTGAATCCCGGGCGTTGGCAACAAGATATCTCGACCGTGCCGGCCTCAGCCGAAAAGCGCGGAAGTGTTTCAAAGTTTGGCACAGCCAAATCATAACAGAACAGATCCTCACAGCTTGGGGGAGGAAAGCCCCTCTCAGAATGATCCGATATATGCTTGCCGGATTACGTTACAATCCCCTCGGTTGGCCAAATGTGTTCATGAAAAAGGTTATTGAGCGCCGTTGGATTTTATTAGATAAGCCTCGCAGCCGCTGAGTGTGTGCCGAGACATCGGCACCAAGGGTTTAACAAAGACAATTCACCTAAGACGGCATAATGGCCGTAGGTAAAAGTCTGGGCCACTACAAAGGATAGTCACGATCCCAATGTATGCGTCGCATGTCCAGGAAGCCGTCCGACCATCGTTGAGGATGCGGAAGCCATCGTGCGACGAAACTCGATCTTTGCGCCTGACTTGTTTCTGTGAAAAAAACTTATTGCAAGTTGCGCTGCAGGTATCCTCGGATCATTTCTGTTGCTTGTTTATTTGATGGTACCAGTTAAGATAAGCGTCGACTTGTCGATTCAGGTCGAACTTGTCGCGTGCATGTTTAGCCGCCATCAGGCCCATCTCATGTCTTAGCTGATCGTCTGCCAACAGTTGAGCGATTCGCTGTCCTAGCGCCGCTGAATCGGCGGGTGGCACCAGAAAACCGGTTCGACCGTTCTCTATTTGCTCGGGAATTCCGCCAACTCTTGTTGCTATAACCGGAGTGCCGCAAGCTTGCGCCTCTAGCACGGTGTTAGGAAATGTATCTGCAAGTGCTGCGTGAACGTAAAGATCCGCCGCCTGATAGAATTTTGCGACCTCTGGATCTCTTCGGAAGGGCAGAAATCTGATCTCCAAATCGCCCATGCGCTCCACGGGCGCCTCTTCGCCAAGTGCGATCAATAGAAGCTTTCGGCGCTGCGGGCGCTCGGCGACTCGAGTGACCGCGGCTCGCAATGTCCGAAAGTCTTTCCACCTGTTTGTCGTGATTGAAACACCTATAGCAAGGAGTACGTTGAAATCGTCCCGAATGCCCAATTGTGCTCGTGCCGCTTGTTTGTCGGCGGGGTGGAACGTCTTCAGGTCGACCCCATTAGGCAGAATCCGAGCGTCGATCACGGCCGGAGCCAACATGGACTTTTGGACTTTCTCCATTAGCCATCGCGATGGAGTCGCGACGTACACGCGGCTGCGAGAATAGATCTCGCGTTTGTACCGCCAGTTGTGCGCCGTCGCATCCCGCGGCGTTTCCGGATAGATGGTTAGGTCAGGACACGTTCCGCATCCTGTTTTCCACTTTTCACAATCGAACGAATGAGCACAATGGCCGCTTAGAAGCCATGCGTCATGGAGCGTCATCAGCAGGGGAACCTGCGTGCTCAGCCAAGGGAGCATCCGCAGATCAAAATACTCGCCGTGAAGGTTGTGAGTATGGAGGATGTCGGTCCGTTTCCCAGTAAGCGTCAATAAGTGCGAGGTGCCTGGAAAATCAAAATCTTCAAGACCGAGGTGGTATTTAAGCCTCCTTACCGGTTCGGCTAGACCACCGGCCAATCGACTAAGCACCGTTTCCCGCCGTAAGTCACCGTCTATTTGCTGTAGCCGGCAGGCGATCCGTCGAAAAAAGTGATACCATCTTCCGCGTAACTGCTGGTTAGGGAGAATCAGGACATCGGGATCCTCAGTTTGCTTTTGGCCTACGGCGAGCCAGGAAGGATAGCCGCGTGCACGATACGCCGAGAAAAGGTTCCAGGCGACCTTCTCAGCCCCACCTTTGAAATCGACTGTGCTGACTTGGAGAATTCGTAGCGGTCGCTCAACCATCTATCCACCATCTGAGCCAGCGGCCAAAAATGTCCTTGTCCCAGTCCCGTACTCCAAGCCGCGGTAACCGATAGCAGTCGGTACGTCTCCAGACGGCATCAGCGTGGCTGCAGCAGGCGGACACAAAACCGCCTTGCTGTAGGATCTTGATGGTCTCCGGGGTGTTCGAACCGTGTGGGAAGGCAAAACTCGTTACTGGACGTTGCGAAACCTGTTCCAGAAATCTTTTGCCCTCCTGGATTTCAGTTTGCTGTTCTTCTGGCGATAGAGCTGCCAGGAATGGGTGAGTTACAGTATGAGCGCCAATGTCGATCAAGGCATCTTCCTGCAGAAGAACCAGTTCGTCCGTGGTAAGCGTCCGGTGCGTAGGGCGGGCAGTCGAAGTCGCTCCCGACCATGAGAGCAAGTCGTCCATTACTTTCTGACGCTGTACACTTGTTAAACCGGCGATCGCGGAATACAAGATCCGAAACAGGCGGTGCCGTGAGGTGGGGTCATGTTCTCGTTCAATATGCCAATCTCGATCCCGCCAGTGCTCGTCCTCTGTGTACCTGCTTGCATCCCCTAAGTCCCATTCGCACGCATTTCCATTGATGTTCAGTTGAAGTTTGCGTGGTAATACTCCTGGTTGCAGCAAAGTGCGATCCATCTCGTCCCACCAAAACTCACGCTGGTTGCTCACATGCCCGGCTGTCACGAAGACCGTAGTAGGGATTTCATAATGCTCCAGTATGGGTCTAGCATGATGAAGGTTATCTGCATAACCGTCATCAAAGGTGACGACAACAGCCCGGTTGGGAACCTTGCCGTCCCGCAGCGCCTCCACCAACTGTTGGAGCCGCATGGGGAAACCATACCTCCGCATCACCTCCAGCTGCTCGGCGAAATGCTTCGGTGTGACGGCAAGCAAATAGGGGTCGTTGGGCAGCTCAGTCACGCGGTGGTACATCAAAATAAGCGCGCGCGAAGCGAGCCGGTATTTAAGCCACCGTCGTGCGGCTTGCTGGAATCTCCGCATCCCTCTCATCACGCCACCCTTTCTATAGGGGTTAAGCTGTGATTCATTGTGAGTTGCTTGCCTCTAACGTCTGAGCGATGGCTTTGCTAACTCTGTGCGGTGTATCTGAACGGTGGGCCAAAGGAAGCAGAAAGAGTAACTTGGTCATGTCGCTGGCTCCCAATCGGCTTTTAAAATACCGGGTCCAAGTCAAATCGCGTAAACCCTGATTCACTGCCACTTCAGAGGGTCATCGAGGTTGCGCCGCTAGCAGATACACTTTGATGGCGCCTTCGTTGTGGATCAGCCTGTGCTCCGCGATGGCTTTTCCCATAATGTTTTCAATCCGAGCTTGCAATTCCGATTCCCCTTCCCGCGTTATCAGAAGAGAGGGAGGCTGGTTTTTCAAAAAATAATAAACCTCGTCATCTTCCACCCAAGGAGATATCATCCCCATCTTCACTTCGGGGAAGTACAGAAATATATATGTAGCTTGCCACTGCATGTTCGTCACGAGCAACGGATCGTTACGGTACGGACTTTCTTTAAGCCATGTCACAAGATTCTTGATTTCTGTGGGGCGCTGGAGGGTTACCCATAATGGACGCTGACGAGGAAATGTCGAAACGCCGACCGCTACAAGAATCACGCAAACGATCATAGCCAATGATCGGCGATGATACATCGACGGTCCGATGAATGGTAAAAAAGCAAGCGGCAACGACATAACGAAGCCGAACAGCATAAACCGATTCCACACGCTCGCCCCAATGTTCATGGCGAGATAAACCATTCCGAGCCAGTAAAGACAGACCACGGCAATATACAGGACCTGCTCAGGCTTTTCTGCTGATCTTGCGATGAGAACCAGCTGCCATATCATCCCTCCTACCATGGCGACGATCAGAATTTTCCCGAGATGGAACACCGCCATAGAGCCCAAGAGGTTTAGAGCTCCAAGCAAATCTAACTTCTGAGCGCCCACTACTGATGCACCATGTCTCACCGTCTGAAGCGCAAGTAACGCGTCGCCACTGTAAAGGTAATTTCCCAACATCCAGGCGCTTGGCACGAGTAAGAAAATAAATAGCGTCAGAATAGCTCTTCCAACCCGCTGCGTCTTAGACCAACAATAAAGGGCGAACGCCGGCGTCACCCACCATGCTTCATACCGGGTCATTTGTGCCCAAGACAAGCAGAAGAAAGACAAACCGAGTCGCGCCCAACCTTTTTGTCCTTCGCTAGTTCCTGTCAGCAGCACCATACTGGCAATCGTTGCGAACAGAAAACTTATTTCTGTTAGTGAACTGACGCTCAAACCAACATGCAACGGGAAGACCGCCAGGAGCAAGGAAGCAAACAGCGCCCCACGGCGGTTGTATACTCGGCGAATGAGCAAATAATAGAGTGGAATTGTAAGCGAGCCGAGGATTAGATTCAAAATTCGGGTTGAGAAGAGAGGGCCATGGACAACGAAATTAAAAACCCCCGGGATGTACAGAAAACCAGGTGGCCAGGTACCGTGCGTGACAAAATAGGGAGATTTTGACCAGGCCCAGGCCATGAAAGCGCGCGACGGTCCATCACCGGGCACGTCGACCGAGACGAGCAGTAATCCAAGTCGAAGAACCAAACCCACTAGGAAGAGGATAACTATAGCGAGGGACTCATGCTTTTTTCCCATTGAGACCACATTATCTATAGAATTCTGCAATTGATAAAAGAGATGTTGCATATGAGCCGTCAGATACTGAGCCATGATGTGATAGGCGATGCGAACGACAGCCTGAACCTTGCGTTTTCTTCGCGCCCTTTGCGCCTCCTGGACCCGTCATTCCGGCGAAAGCCGAATCCGGGGGCGGCGATCCGGAGCGGGCTTTGCGCGAAGTAGTTTTCCCTTCTCTGCGAACTCTGCGCCTCTGCGGTGAAATCCTGTTTTTCTACTTTGGTTGCGGCGTAACCGCACTGGGTCCATGGCCGTTCAAATTCTTTAACCAGATGGAATCGCTCGCCCAAGCGCTCATCGTATAAACCAATGCTTTGTATCAAGCGAAAACGCGGGTCAGGAGGGACATGAAAGTAAATGTTGACGCCGTTCCTGGGCGCTGTTGGGCCTCATATATGCGGTCGGGGAGCGCCTGAGGGGTCGACTGCTCGTCCGTGGGTCTTCCTGCTCCATCGGCGAATCCCCTCCTCGCTCGAGCTCAGGGTGTGCCTGACTCGTTGTATCTTCACATTGAATGTTTGTTGCGCCGTGCTTGGCTGATCAGGAATACCAGCACACATAACCAGACAAATACTTCCGCGGCTCTGAAAAGAGCCGGCCAGAAAAGGAAGAGGCGGGTGGGAGGAAGCATCAAGAGCACAGTCAGCGTGAGCAATACAGCCGCCAGAATACCGGTGGGATCGGCCAATTGTCGCTGCCTCACTGTACGGTAGAGTGCAACCTCCGAGAAAACGATCAACAGATTGTCGTAAATTAAATGATAGCTCCACAGGCGGGCGACGATGCCCGTTACGCCCAAGAGAAGCCACAAGTCCTCTCGCCGGTACCGATATATCCAAATACCGAGCGCTACGAGTACTAAGAATGAAGCTGGCAGGTTCCATTGTTGCAGCCCGAGACTAGCGAGCAAACTATGAAGGTGGGCGCTCCCTCCATCGGAGACCAGGGGATCCATCGCGCTCTGCGTTAACCACGAGTTTATTAGCGATAAGAGGTTACCTTCCTGAAAAGATGTCGCAAAGAGTGACAATCCGATATACCCAAACAATACGAGCAGAAATGGTTTCACCGTGCCCGGAAGAAAAAGGATGAGCCAGAGGAACGGAACCGATATGGTCGGCTTCACTAACGCTGCCAGTGTGAGAAGGGCCACAGCCGATGCGCTCCGCCACCCGGTCGGCTTCCCGTGTGCCATGATCAATGCGGTCAAAAGTGGCGGCAAAACATGGATGATTAGCTGTCCGGTCTCGAGAGTTACGCCCGTGGCATGCATCGATAACGGGAGAAGCGCCACGAACATACGTTCACGGCAGGTGCTTGCGCCGCTCCCTCGGACCATAAGAACCGCCAGCCAAGCCAAGGCGGCCATGCTAGTTATGGCCCAAAGCCACCGTGCTGCGCTCAGCGTAATCCACCCTAGAAAGGGCCATAGGACTACATAGCTCTGCGGAGGGTAGGTAGCTCTTTCCACCTCAGCGTATACAGGCTTTCCAGAGAACCAGCGTTGCACCTCGTCGTGACGCTTTTTCAGATCAACCGCATTCGGTCGCCCGTCTGAATCTACAACGAGACTCCCGAATCCGGGAGTGAGCTTCAGTAGTGCGTAGACTGCTATGATGGCGATCGCCACCAGAAATATGTTCCCCGCGAGGCTGGACCACCGGTCGCCGATGACTGCACCGGTTCGGGACCGATCAACAACCGATACCGCGGTTTCTTGTGGCGTCAACATCCACTGCCTCCTCTACAGTTCTTGCCCGCGTCGGCTGCCCAGGACTTGATTGGTCGCAGCAAACAATGACTGATAGACTTCTCTTTTCTAGTCCGGTTGGCTGTCGAGTCTTGGAAGCAAGTCTCTGACCTATTCTCCACAAACTTGATGGATCCGAGGACAGTGAAGTGGTAAGGATCGTTGAAGTAGAGGGGGGGAGCCAGCCATCAGGCTCGCCTGGTCTACAAAAAGAATCTGCTTATGCTGAGCGGCCACCTCGTGCACAATTTCGTTGTGAGCCGCCACCGTTGCCAGTACATGCTCAGGTCGTCCAAAAGTTTCGAGGGCGTAAAATGCAGTCCATAGCCTACGCTATGGCAGGACGAGTCGTTCATCATCAACGGCGCATCCCGAGTATGCTGACAAAGAAGCTCGACCGTGCGGGCGGGCCTGCAGTTCAACCGGTTTGCGAGTCCTATCAGAGATCCAGGCGTGGAACATTGTTCCCCTGAACATTACTATCGATCTCACCTGCGAATTTAGGTGTATTCATCGCGACTGCCAAAAAAATGCTCACAAGTAGAATGTGAATTATATGTCTGTCATAGGAAACTCTCATATAATAATCAAAACGTCCTACTTGAATATCAAGGAGCATAAAAGCAATAAAATTACTGCCTAGATAAGACAACACCATTAGAGCAGGAACGAGCTTTATCTTGTTATGGATATTTCTTATTAGCCCCATCATGAAAGCCGGAATTGTAAAAAATGGTAACAATCCCCATGGCTCAATTTTGAAAATACTTGCGAGCCATGCCACAAGCATCTTTGGAGCCACTGTCCACAGTTCTAATAATTGCCTTATAGTGGGCCTTTCTATATCCAAGTCGTAGGGTAACCTGGACTTGATCAGATACCATCCGCTAAGTATGCAAATCGGCAACAGCAGCCAGGCATAATCATTTTTCCATACTCGGTTCCGAATCTTGGGGATTATCAGAATTGTGAATGCAACAAATATTACAGCCCATACGCTTCCCTCAGTTTTCTGTAGTGTAGCCGACGAAGCAGCCATAGCAGCACCGAAACAGTCGATCGTATGTCTGCTTCGTAGATAACGTAACAAGAATCCAGTACTCACTAGGATCATTAATGATAACGGGAAATCAACGTAAGTGGATGTGATAGAAGCATACGCATCATAGCTATAAGCGGGAGAATAGAGCACAAAAGACGTTGTCAGTAGTGCTACTTTATTTCCAGCCCATTCACTGACCAGGCAGAAGAATAAGAGTAAACCAGTACCGTAGTATATCCATGTTCCAGCTTTTGTTGCGAAATCATCTGCTTTTCCAATGATTGAATAATGCTCAAAATTAAAAATTGGCATGTACAGCGGATAGTCACGATGCTCATTAATCCGGTCCACATCTAAAAATGTCTCCGTCCATAAATGCTGACCATAAAAGAAGTACTTTGCTTTTAAGTTCCAAAAGGCCGTGGGATCGAAGGAGATATCTGGTACTGCGACTAATCGCAGAGTGATTAAGTATATTGCTGGTGTTAAAAGAAGAATTGCCAGAAAACTATTTAGGCATTTATTCTTATAGTCAACTGGGAACCTGCCGAAGCTAAACGGGCTAGTCGTAAGAACACTAGCAACTTCAAAAAGCAACCCAAGAAGGCCAATACACAGTAGAAGCCAAGAAACAATTGGGGACGTTATAGTAAAGACGATGGCGAGATGCAAAATAACTATGTGAGTGAAAATTCCCACATAATAGGCTAGGATAAAGCGAAAGTGCCACGGATAGTCTCTGCTTCTAAAAAGAATGCGTATTGTGGCTAGCCCCGTACCCAGATATGAAATATGGAGCAAAATAATTAACGGCATAAGCTACTCTGGCTTCGTTGATGATCGGCGGATCCATGTCGCTTTGCATCCACATTCACAATGGACCACTCTAAGGAGTCGGTTGCAA
>DASXTB010000168.1:0-6693 GCA_036505615.1 Acidobacteriota bacterium | reverse complement strand
GTGAGCGCATTGGCGGGATGCCTGGCAAAGAGCGGAAGCCCCCACGCCTTTACCGCCTCCTGCGACATCCGCGCCAGCAATGCAGCGTTGGCGACCAAGTCATCCACTCCATCTTGCAGGATGAATCGTGTTGATTCGTGCAGCGCCTGCACCAGATTCACCGCCGGAGTGAAAGCCGTTTGTCCTTTACTCTGATTGTTCTGCTCCTGCTCCCAGTCAAAATAAAACTTTCGGCTCTTCGATTGCTTCGCTTTGACCCATGCCTTTTTGCTGATAGACAGAAAGGCCAAGCCGGGAGGAATCATGAACGCCTTCTGGGAACCTCCAATGACCACGTCCAGGTTCCACTGGTCGGTATGCAGCGGCGCTGCACCCAAGGTGGTAACCGCATCAACAACGCTGACCGTACCCGGAAAGCGCGCCACCACCCGACCGATTGACTGTAGATCCGCTGCTGCTCCCGTCGAGCTTTCGCATCCCTGTACAAATACCGCTTCAATCTCCGGGTTGCGCTCCAGATGTGGTTCAATCTCCTCGGCGTAGACAGATTCCCCGTAATCTTTACGAATGACCGTTGCCTGCATGCAGTAGCGTTGGCACAGAGCTTCCCAGCGCTCTCCAAATTTTCCAGTGCTCCCAATAAGAACCTTGGAACCTGGCGAAAGCAAATTGACGACGGCTGACTCCATGGCGCCAGTTCCGGAACAACTGAGAAGCAGAAGGTCATTGTCTGTCTTGTAAATTCTTTTGAGATTAGCCAGCGTCTGCGCAAAGACCTGCTTGAATTGACTTTTGCGATGGTGCAAGGCCGGGCCTGCCATGACTTTGCTGGCTTCCGGATGGATGGGCGTCGGTCCGGGCGTAAAGATACGCTTTTTGATCATTTTCCTCCAAAAAAGCCTGAAAGTTTAACCCATGCCTTCAAAATGCATAACAAAATCCGTGCCGCTATCCCGCCCAGACCCGGATTATTCACACCACAAAGGCCTAGCGCGGCAGAGCCGCAACCAAAGAAAGGCCGATCACGACCACGTCCACGTCCACGAAGACGCCGACGTGAACGTTAACGTGGGCGTGGACGTGGTCGTGATCGGCCTTTCACCATGATTACCGCCTAACGGCCCCTAAAATCTTTGCGGCCCGAAATGAATTTAATGCTTAGCATTACCGAGAACGCAAAGATAGCACGGAGAATAGGGATAAAGCTTGAAGTACGAAGACTTAAGATGTTTCCGAACACCGTGTGTGTTTCCATGAGTCTTCATATTTCAAGCTTCAGCCCTGTTCTCTGCGTTATCTTTGCATCCCCTGCAATGCTGACCGTCAAATTCTTTACGGGCTGCAATGATTCTCACGCTCGCCGCGTCCCCGTGTCGCCGTGTCCCTGACGTATTGGTTGCGGCCTGCCGCGCTAGGTCTCGGCGGTGAATGTTTGTGAAGCAATCCGGGAGCGGTGAGCTAACCTTCCGGGCAGAATCCTCTCCCTCGGTCCCGGACGCGGCTCTGAATTTTTTCACAGGTTTTCGCGTGAAACAAATAGAGGATGAAATAATTGGTCCGCAATTCGGTTACCGCAAGAAGCTAGCCGCGAATTGCGCTGGCCACTGTGCACCAGGCACTGGACACTGAATGCGATTCACATCCTTCACTCGACTCCGTTTTTTCGGTATAGTTGCGGTTTTATATTTCGAGGAGATTTGAATTGAAGAATCTTGGAAAAACCGTAACCGCCTGTGTCCTGGCTTGGGCCGTCCCGGGACTGGGCCATCTCTATCTAAGAAAGTGGTTCCGAGCCGCTGTCTTCTTTATCTCATTTCTGCTGATGTTTTGGCTGGGACTGAAGCAGGATGGAAAGATCTATGCGCTGGAGAGTCTGGACTTCTTCGCCATTCTGAAGTTTTTTGACAATCTGAGCATGGGACTTGTCTATTTCTGGTCGCGGCATGCCGGAATCGGACGCGGCACCATTACTTCGTTCACGTTCGAATATGGAAACACATTTCTGCTGACAGCCGGGTTGCTGAACATGCTTTTTGTCGTGGACGTCTTCGATATCGCCCAGGAGCGCAAGCATTGAACCACTTTGTTTCCCTTTCAGTTTTTGCCATCGTCGTCTCCGCCTGTTTTGCGCTTTTGATGAAACAAACCAACGAAGAGCGTTGGAAGTACTTTCTGTGGTTGCTGTTATGCTTCATCGGCTCCGCATTTGCAGCGGCCTGGATCATGTACTTCTTCCCTTTCAGGTAATTTATTGAAAATCTTCGAGTCGTCCGGCCTAACATTGGGAAATCGATTTTCTGCCGATTGGGCCGAAACACCAGGGCATTGGAACGTAGTTCACTCAGGTGGCTTTGAACTTCATGTAGTTGTGTCCCCGAGCACACCGCATTGAATCCATTCGACCGGAGCAACTGTTTTTGCTTATACTGAGTAAACTGGTAATTTTTGGTGTAACAGGTGTTTACAGTGAGAATTAAGATTTGTTGCTCGACCCTTTTCTTGGCAGTGGCTCTGGCCACTACCGGCTGTCGGAGCGACTACACAACGTCAGCCGCGGCCGAGAGGAAATCCGAAAAAGACCGAAACGCTAGTCCTTCCAAAAAGGTGCGGGTTATCCGCGCGGTCGAAGAAAAAGTATCGCGTCCCGTTGTGATCTCTGGAACTCTGGCCGCCGAAGACCAGGTGGTCCTAGGGATGAAAGAAGCCGGAAGGCTGGCTGAAATCTCAGTAGATCTAGGGAGCCGCGTACGCAAAAATCAGGCTATTGCCCGCCTTGACCCGACCGACTTCCGACTCCACGTCCAGCAGGCCGAGACGGCGCTGCACCAGGCTCAAGCCCGTCTGGGCCTTCCTCTTGCCGGAAAGAATGATTCCATCGATCCGGAGAAGACAGCCTTGGTCCGGCAGGCTGCCGCGGTCCTGCATGACGCAACACTGACCCGCGACCGAATGGCGGCCCTTATCGCGCAGAACCTGGTTCCCCGAGCCCAACTAGACGATGCCGTCGCGGCCCTTCAGGTGGCTGAAGGAAAATATCAGGACGCTATTGAGGAGGTTCGAAATCGCCAGGCGATTCTTGCCCAGCGTCGGTCCGAGTTGGAAATCGCCAAGCAGCAGCTTGCCGATACCGTTCTCTCTGCTCCTATGGACGCTATGGTGCGCGAACGCCATGTTTCGGTGGGCTCCTATCTCGCGCCGGGCACACCTGTGGTTACTCTGGTCAGGGTACACCCGCTTCGACTGCGGCTTCCGGTTCCGGAACGCGAAGCAGCAGGAATAAAAATAGGACAGCTGGTGCGAGTCGGCGTCGAGGGGGACCAAAATACTTATCAAGGCAGGGTGGCGCGACTGAGCCCCGCGATAGCGGAAGGAAACCGTACCCTCATGGTGGAGGCAGCAGTGCCCAACGAAAGTGGCCGCCTGCGGCCGGGGGCATTTGCCAAAGCGGAGATTCTTACCGAAGCTGCGAAGCCTTCAATTTTCGTGCCGGCCTCGGCGATTGTTACTTTTGCCGGCATTGAAAAAGTGATCACCGTGCACGATAGCCGTACCGTTGAAAAGCGCGTTCAGACTGGCCGCCGCCAAGGCGATCAGGTGGAAATTACCAGCGGCCTCACCGCCGGCGAACCTGTAGTTCTCCAACCAGGCAACCTGATCGGGGGCCAAGCAGTAACCGTATCCTGGTAAAAACACAATGCAAAAGCTGGCAGAAGTTTGCATCCGACGCCCCGTTTTCGCCATGATGATTATCCTGGCGCTTGTGGTAGTGGGAGCCGCCGCCTATTTCCGCCTGGGCGTGGATCGATTTCCTTCTGTCGACCTTCCCACCGTGGCGGTCCGAACCTATCTGCCGGGCGCCTCCCCTGAGGAAGCCGAAGCGGAAATCGCCCAACCCATTGAGGAAGCCGTCAATACGGTCGAAGGTATCAGTGAGCTCCGCTCTATTTCCGGCCAGGGCACTTCGTTTGTCATCGCCACTTTCAATCTGAACCGGGATATCGACACGGCGGCGCAGGACGTTCGGGACCGGGTGGCTTCTGTAGTCCGCGATTTGCCACGAGATGCCGATCCGCCGGTTATTTCGAAGTTCAACAATGATTCAACTCCGGTCCTTACCATCGCCGTTTCGTCAGATCGTCCGCTCCGCGAACTTACTGAAATAGCCGACAAGATAGTCAAGCCGCAACTGGAACGCTCCGATGGTGTAGGTGAAGTGATGATCGTCGGTGGCTTGCAGCGGGCTATCAATATTTGGGTGGATCCGGAGCGACTGGCTGCTTATCAAATCCCCATCAGCACGGTCCGGACTGCTCTGGTGCGCCAAAACGCCGATGTGCCCGGAGGCAACGTTACCACCGGCATCCGCGAACAGACACTGCGAACCATGGGCCGGATTGCGGACCCGAAAGCATTTAGCGATCTGGTCGTCACAACCATGGACGGATCCCCTATTCGTGTCCGGGACATCGGCTGGGCGGAAGATGGCACTAAGGAACAACGTTCCACCGCGCGCCTCAATGGTGTTCCCACGGTTACTTTGGAGGTCCGTCGCCAATCCGGGGCTAATACGGTCGCCGTGATTGAGGCAGTGAAGGCCAATCTCTCGCGTGTTGCCGCTCAACTTCCGCCCGACGTTAAGCTTGAGCCCATTCGCGACCAGTCGCGATACATTTACGAGGCGTTGCACGAGATCAACCTGCATTTGATAATGGGAAGCATTTTGGCTTCTCTGGTAGTTCTCGCCTTCATGCGCAGTTGGCGTTCCACTCTCATTGCCGCTATTGCCATTCCCGCCTCTGTGATAGCTACATTCGGGATGATGCGCGCGTTGAATTTCACGCTTAACAGCGTCACCATGCTGGCCCTGGTCTTAATGGTCGGTATCGTAATCGACGATGCAATTGTGGTTTTGGAAAACATCTTCCGCTTCGTCGAGGAGAAGAAGATGGGGACATTCGAAGCCGCGCGCAAGGCGACGGCGGAGATTGGCCTAGCGGTCATGGCCACAACGTTCAGCCTGGTCGTTATCTTCGTCCCGGTCTCTTTCATGTCGAGCATCTCGGGACGTTTCCTTTATCAATTCGGCATCACGGCCGCTGTGGCAGTCATGGTTAGCCTGCTGGTTTCTTTCACGTTGACGCCGATGATGAGTGCGCGTCTGTTGAGCGCCAGGGACGCCGCCGGAAGTCATGGCGCCAAGTCACGGCGCGGTTTCTACGCCTGGATCGACCGGACTTACACCCGAATGCTGGCAACCACCATGCGTCACCGAGTAGTGGTATCGGTGCTGGCTCTTCTTGTCATCGCTTCATCGGTGCCGCTCTACAAGAAAGTTCGCCAGGAATATATCCCCAGCGATGTGGACGAGGCCGAATTTGACGTCGGCGTTACGGCGCCGGAAGGTACCAGTCTTGCAGCCATGGACGACGTGATGCGCTCGGTCGAGAACGATTTGCGCAGCACTCCGGGCGTTCGGCTGGTTCTGGCAAACGTCGGCGCGCGCTTTATTGGCGGCGTAAACGAGGGTCAGGCCTATGTGCGAATCGCGCCCCACGACGAACGCATTTTCTCCCTGCCGCGTCTATGGCGGGACCTGCTCCATGGCAAGCCCTTGGAGGCTTTCCAGGGCAACTATTCGCAACGAGATGTCATGATAGATATCCGTCGCCGCCTGAGAAAATATCGGGATCTTCGCACCTCGGTGCGTAACGCCCCTTCATTCAATATCGGCGGCGGCTACTCCGAGATCGATTTTGTCCTGCGCGGGCCCGACCTCACCGAATTGTCGCGCTATGCCGAGCGGCTCCGGCAAAGAGCGCCGGAGCTTGGCGTCATTGACGCGGATACGACCTTGAAACTGGATAAACCGGAGCTTCGTGTCGAAATTGACCGGCATCGAGCCGCCGACCTGGGAGTAAGCACCGAGGATATCGCCACGGCGCTGCGGCTGATGGTGGGCGGTGACCAGAAAGTTTCGCGTTTCCGTGACGCGTTGGTGAATGATGACTACGACATACAGCTGCGGCTTTCTGAAGGCAACCGAAATGATCCCGGTACGATCTCACGCCTTTATGTGCCGCGCCAGGGCGGCGGACTGGTCCGGCTGGACAGCGTGGTGCGGATTGTGCCGACGCAGGCTGCTTCTCGTATCGACCGGCTGGACAGGCAGCGGCAGGTGAGTCTGCGCGCGTCAGTCGCGCCCGGATACGCGCTGGGCGACCGGATCGCGGCACTTCGCCAGGAAGTGGCTAACATGAACCTTCCCGCGGCCTATACGACAAGCGTCTCCGGCCGCGGCCGGGAGTTGGAGCGGACGTTCACCGAATTTATCTGGGCGTTTCTGCTCTCGATCATTTTCATGTACATGATCTTGGCGTCCCAGTTTGAGAGCCTGGTCCATCCCTTTACCATTCTCTTTTCGCTGCCGCTGTCGGTGCCTTTTGCGCTCTTTTCCCTATGGTTTACCGGAAACACGTTGAATCTTTATTCAGCCCTCGGCATTCTGGTTTTGTTTGGCGTGGTGAAGAAAAATGCGATCCTTCAGATCGACCATATGAATCAATTGCGCCGGGCCGGAATGTCCCGGCCCGACGCGATCATGCAGGGCAATCGCGACCGATTGCGTCCCATTTTAATGACCACACTGGCGCTGGTGGCCGGAATGCTGCCGCTTGCGGTAGGAACCGGACCTGG
>DASXTB010000167.1:0-26043 GCA_036505615.1 Acidobacteriota bacterium | reverse complement strand
AGAGCCCGGAGCGTAAGCGACGGGTCCCGCCCACGTGTTTAATCTGCAGGACCCGTCGCTTACGCTCCGGGCTCTGACGTAGGTGACGCCTGTGGCCCCCGGAAATGTCCAAACTCCAGGGCGCCGCGAAGCGCCGCTTCTGCACCATGAAAGATTGTGCGGGAGACGGCCCCAGGCCGTCTCTCCAAAATGTCCAAACTCCAGGGCTGTCCCTCTGGGACAGCTGGGCTGTCCCTCGGGACGCCTGGCGCCGCGAAGCGGCGCTTCTGCACGTTGAAAGATTGTGCGGGAGACGGCCCCCAGGCCGTCTCTCCAAAATGTCCAGACTCCAGGGCTGTCCCTCCGGGACAGCTCAGGCCGCTGGAAGCGGCCTCGATTGCACCAAGGATGGCTGATCAAGCCGCCGTAAAGACGGCGGGCCTTAAACCCTTCGGGGAAGGCCGCTGAAGCGGCCGCTTTCAGGCTCTGAATCATTGATTCAGCCAATTACCAGCCTCTGGTTTGTGGCCCGCGCGTTGCCGGAAGAGCCGCCACAGGCTAAAATACTGGATATCTGGGGTTCAATCTGGTAATTTCTTCGTTTTCTATGCGTCGACTTTCTTACAGTCTAGGTGCGTAGCTCAGGGGGAGAGCACTTCCTTGACACGGAAGGGGTCAGCGGTTCAAATCCGCTCGCACCTACCATCCAACTTGACTGTGGGGAGCCGTATTGGGAACGGAATTTCAGCCGCGTTATCCCACGGATTTGCCCAAAATATTCTCGTAGAGCGGGGCGAGTTTGTCGGTTTTTCGCGTTCTTAGCTGGAAGTTCGAGCGAACCGTGGAGGCCATGAGCTGAAATCGAAGAATGGAAATAATTCATCGAGACGGCAAAAAAGAACAACTGAAGGATTCCCCACATCGGCTTGAGGTACTTCGTCACAGCACTTCCCACCTGATGGCCTTGGCGGTGATAGATCTTTTCCCTGACGTCCATCTGGGAATCGGCCCTCCCACCAGCGAAGGGTTCTTCTATGATTTTGAAAGATCCCAGCCCTTCACTCCGGAAGACCTGGAACGGATCGAAAAGAAGATGGCCCACTATGCCAAGCAGAACCTTGACTACATCCCTTCCATTGTCTCCACGGACGAAGCGCTGGACATGTTCAGCAAAATGGGCGAGCGGCTCAAAGTGGAGTTGATTCGCGACCGCGCCTCCCAGACACTATCAATATATAAAGTGGGTAACTTTGTCGATTTCTGTACCGGCCCGCACTTGACCAATACTTCCCAAATCGGCGCGTTCAAGTTGCTCAGTGTCGCCGGCGCTTACTGGAAGGGGGATGAGAAGCGCGAGCAGATGCAGCGCATCTACGGTACCGCCTTCTTTACTGAAGAGGAACTGAACGAATATCTGCATCGCCTTGAAGAAGCGAAGAAACGCGATCACCGGAAGTTGGGGCGCGAGTTGGATCTTTTCAGCGTTCAGGAGCAGGCGGCACCCGGACTGATTTTCTGGCATCCGAAAGGAGCCAAGATTCGGGCCATCGCGGAAAGCTTCCTACGCGAGGAACACGAGCGGCGTGGCTATCAGTATGTCGTCACTCCCCACCTCGCCAAGAACGGGCTCTGGCAAACCTCCGGTCACTATGACTATTACCGCCAGAACATGTATACGCTGCAGATAGATGAAGAAGAATATGTCTTGAAGCCCATGAACTGTCCGGGCCATATCCTGATCTACAAATCGGACTTGCGCAGCTATCGCGACTTGCCGATTCGTTATGCTGAGTTCGGGACCGTCTACCGGTACGAAAAGTCGGGCACTCTGCATGGAATGCTCCGGGTTCGCGGGTTCACCCAGGATGACGCCCACTTATTTTGTACACCCGAACAGATTTATCAGGAAATTATCGGCGTGATTGATCTTGCCGAGCGGGTGCTGAAGGCCTTTGGCTTTGACAAATACAAGGTCGATTTATCCGCGCGCGATCCCAAGCGGCCTCAGGATTATGCAGGGACCGCTGAAGAGTGGGAATTAGCCGAATCGAACTTGATGCGGGCACTCAAAGAGCGCGGGTGGGATTACGAGCGTAAGGAAGGAGAAGCTGTCTTTTATGGGCCCAAGATCGATGTTAAGCTGGTGGATGCAATAGGACGGGAATGGCAGGCGACGACGATTCAGTTTGATTTCACTCTTCCACGGCGGTTTAACATTACCTACATCGGGCCGGATTCGAAGGAACACACGGTATACATGATCCATCGAGCACTGCTCGGTTCGATGGAGCGTTTCATCGGTGTCCTGGTTGAGCATTATGCCGGAGCGTTTCCGCTTTGGCTCGCGCCGGTGCAGGCGGTACTGATTCCCATCAGCGAAAAGCACCACTGCTACGCGGATCGAGTGCTTGCCAGGCTAGCCGAAGCCGGGATCAGGGTCGAGTCCGACACCCGCAACGAGAAAATGGGCTACAAGATTCGTGAGGCGCAGCTCAAAAAAGTGCCTTTTATGCTGATTGCCGGTGACAAGGAAATGGAGGCGGGCACCATAGCGGTGCGCAGCCGTTCGGCCGGGGACCTGGGACTGATGGAGATCGAGGATTTCATAAAGTCGGTTCGGCGGTTGGACGAAGGCCGGGCACTGGATTTAGACGTTTCAAGTGTTCGGTGAGCAGTAGCAAGAATAACCAGTTTGTGAAAATATAACCTAATTCTTGCCCCTTGTAACAGATAACTTTAAAGGAGGTTTTATTAAGGAACAACGCATTCGAGTGAATGAGTTTATTCGCGCCCGGGAAGTCAGGGTCGTGGACGAAGAGGGCGGGATGTTGGGCATTATGGACCCGCGCAAAGCACAGGAGATTGCCGAAGAGAGGGGGTTGGATTTGGTCGAAGTGGCCCCCACGGCCAGTCCGCCGGTCTGCCGAATCATGAATTTCGGCAAGTATCAGTACCAGCAGAGCAAGAAGGCTGCCGACGCCCGTAAGCACCAGAAGAGCATCCACGTGAAGGAGATCAAGTTCAGGCCCAGAACGGACGAGCACGACTATCAGTTCAAAAAGAATAACATCATCCGTTTTCTGGAAGACGGTAATAAGGCAAAGGCGACAGTGATATTTAGGGGTCGCGAAAATGCGCATACCGACATCGGCAGGCGGATGCTGGATCGCCTGGTGGGTGACTTGCAACAGTTCGCGGAAGTAGAAAGAGAGCCCAAGCTCGAAGGAAACCAGTTTATTGTGATATTCGCGCCTAAGAGCAGAGGAGCCTCAGCTTCAAGCAGCAAATCGATTCGTTGAGGAGATAGACGTGCCAAAGTTGAAGACAAGGAAATCGGCAGCCAAGCGATTTAAGGTGACCGGTACTGGGAAAATCAAACGGCGCAGTAATTTTGCGCGTCACATTCTGACAAAGAAATCGGCTAAGCGAAAACGTCAACTGGGGTCTGCAAAGCTGGTCAGCAAGGCGGACGTAAAACGGGTTCGCGAGATGCTTGTGCTGTAAGATTCACATTCGGAACCTCGAAGGAGTTTAAAGAATGCCTCGTGTAAGACGTGGGAACAAGAGACTATTAAGGCGGAAGAAGATCCTCGCCCGCGCCAAGGGTTATTGGGGAACCAAAAGCAAGCTACATCGCTCCGCCAAGGAAGCTGTGGAGCGAGCGCTGAAGTTTGCGTATCGGGACCGAAGAACAAAGAAGCGGAACTTTCGAAGCCTGTGGATTGTGCGCATTGGCGCCGCGGCCAGGGAGCACGACCTTTCCTATAACCAGTTCATGTTTGGATTGAAAAAAGCCGGCGTGGATCTGAACCGCAAGATGCTGGCAGAGATCGCTGCTACTGACGCCGGAGCATTTAAGAGCTTGGCAGACACGGCCAGCAAGGCGCTCAATCAATGACGAATTTCGAATGCAGAGGTTCGAATGTCGAACATCGACTGGTGGGGCCACTCCCTTTCTGCGCTTTTCTTGGCCATCCGACATTTGCTCTTCGAAACTGGTAGTTTGAAAATTCGCCATACCTTACGATGCCGCTGAACGCATTGGCATTCTCCATTCGACATTCGTAATTCGAAATTCGTAATTCTCATGCTTGAATCAGAGAAACTTCTGCAGGAATTCCAGAGCAGATTCGCGTCAATCCAAAGCCTCGAGGAATGGAACCAGGTTCGAGATCATTTCCTGAGCCGCGAGCGAGGACTGCTTTCTCTGGCCCTCAAGTCGATCGGCTCGCTGCCGCCGCAGGAGCGCCCGCATCAGGGTAAACGCCTGAACCAGGTCAAGCAGCAGATCGAGATGCTGCTGCAGCGGCGTCTTGAGGAACTAAAGTCCGCGCAAACCCGAGAGCAGCAGGAGCGGGAAAAGGTTGATATTACGCTGCCGGGCTACCGGTATCCCATCGGCATGCGCCATCCGCTTCAGCAGATTCGAGAAGAATTCGAGAAGATCTTTGTAAAGATGGGATTCACCGTTATGGAAGGCCCGGAGATCGAGGACGACTACTATAATTTCGAAGCTCTCAATATCCCCCCGGATCATCCGGCGCGCGCCGACCAGGATACATTTTACATCACCGAAAAACTGTTGCTGAGGACCCACACTTCGCCGGTCCAGATACGCACCATGGAGAAGGTCCAACCCCCGGTGCGAATCGTCTGCCCGGGAAGAGTTTTTCGCAGGGACGCCATCGACGCCACGCACTCTCCCATGTTCCACCAGGTCGAGGGCCTGGTGGTAGATGAAGGAATCACCATGGGAGACTTAAAAGGTACGCTGGAGTTCTTTTTGCGTGAAGTTTTTGGCCCCGAAACAATAGTAAGGTTTCGCCCCGGTTACTTTCAGTTTGTTGAACCCGGAGCCGAGATGGACATCCGCTGTATTTTCTGCGGCGGCCGGGAATGCAACAAGTGCAAGCGAAGCGGCTGGATCGAAATACTGGGCGCGGGGATGGTTCATCCAAATGTCTTCCGTTTTGTTGGCTATGATCCTGCTCGATATACCGGGTTCGCCTGGGGAATGGGATTAGACCGCGTGGCCCAGCTAAAATTCGGCATCGACGACGTGCGGTTGCTCTTTGAGAACGATCTTAGATTTCTGGAGCAGTTCAACTAAAAAGCCGCAGCTTGATTTCTGTCGGATCGGCAGGTCATCAGGTCAACAGGTCATCACGTTAACAGGTCTCCAGGTCAACAAGTCATCAGGTCAACTTCATGACCTACACGTCAAGTGGCCTGCTGACTTGTGGACTTTCTGACCTGCTGCTCTGCTGATTCAAACGGACACGGGCAATTATGAAGATTAGTTATCTCTGGCTGCTCGACTGCATCGATCTCCAGGCTTCACCTCATGAGTTGCGCGATGCGCTCTCCGGTGTCGGTCTGGTTGTGGAAGGCGTGCAGCCGGCTGGGGACGACACGGTACTGGATGTTGAAATTCCGTCGAATCGCCCGGACTGCTTGAGCCATATAGGCATCGCCCGGGAACTGGCGGCCATCTACGATTGTGATTTGAAGGTGACGCCCGCCAAAAACCCGGAGGGAGAAGGGAACTTCCCCATCACTATTGAAGACCCAAAGCTTTGCCGGCGTTACTCGGGCCGGGTAATCCGCGGGGTGAAGATTACGGACTCGCCCGCGTGGATAAAGAAGCGCTTGGTTGCCGTTGGCCAGCGTCCCATCAACAACATTGTTGACATCACCAACTACGTCCTGCTGGAGATGGGCCACCCGTTGCATGCTTTTGACCTAGCCAAGCTGCAAGGACCGGAAGTCATCGTCCGCCATGCCCGCTTGGGAGAGAAGCTTCGCACCTTAGACGGAATGGAAAGAAATCTGGATCCCGAGAGACTGGTGATTGCCGATGCGCGAGATCCGGTTGCGTTGGCCGGCGTCATGGGCGGCGAATCCAGTGAGATCTCAGCCGCCAGCAGGGACCTGCTAATCGAAAGCGCATATTTTGATCCGGGATCGATCTGCCGCACCGCGCGGCACTTTCAGATGAGGACGGAAGCTTCACATCGATTCGAGCGGGGAGCGGACCTGCAGGCGACGGTCCCCGCGCTCGAAAGATGCGTGGAGTTGATCTTGAAATTCGCTGGGGGCTCGGCGGAAACCAAGCTGATCGACGTATTTCCCGCTCCTCTGTTTCCCCCCTCCATTGCGCTGCGCCAAGAGAGACTGAAGTTGTATTCAGTAACCGAAGTCCCAGCACAATTTGTTGAGAGGACTCTGGCCCGGCTTGGATTCCGAACCGAGGCTAAGGACAGGGAGTGGACCGTCCGGCCTCCCAGCCACAGAGTTGACATCTCGGAAGAAGAAGATCTCATCGAAGAGGTCCTGCGCCACTATGGATACGAGAAAATTCCGAGCTCGATGCCGGCCTGGAAAGGCAAGGGGGATTTCCTGCCGGAGACCGAGCAACGGCTGAAGATTGCGGAATTGCTTCGCTCGCTCGGCTACTCTGAGACCTTGAATTGGACTTTCATCGATCCTGATTTGCAGGCTTCATTTGGATATCACGAACTCCCGGTGGTTCTCAAAAACCCGATGTCGACGGAGGCTTCTCAACTGCGCACACACTTGGCGCCCAATTTGGTTATGACGGCGCGGCACAATCAAAACCATGGCCAGGAGCGGATGCGCCTGTTCGAAATCGGTAAGACGTTTGCCCGGCAGGGACCGGAAATCCGGGAGAAGGAGCATGTGGCCTGGGTGGCCATGGGCGCGGAAACTCGCAAGTACTGGCATCCTGAAATTGATCCCCCGAATTACTTCTACATGAAGGGGGTGCTCGAATCACTGCTGCGCGGTGCTGTGCTGAAGACGCCGGAGCTACGTTCGGCGGGAGCTCGGTTTTTGAATCCAGCACAATCTGCCGAGATTCATGTCAACGGCGAATGTGTCGGATACGTGGGAAGCTTGCACCCCCGGCTCCAAGACTCCTTAAAAATTAAGGAAGACTTGTTCCTGGGAGAGTTCGATCTGTCGGCTCTAGGGCGCTCTAGCGCGGGCGATGGCGTTTCGCCAGTGGTCCAGTCCCAGCCGGCGGCGACCAGTACACGGCTCGCCCTCTACCAACCCGTCAGTCGCTATCCGGGCGTGTTCCGCGATTTCTCCTTTCTGGTAGATCGCAAAGTCCGGTTTGCGTCGTTGATGGATTTCATTTCAAACCATCCAGTTCCCAACCTGAAGCGTGTCGAGCTAATTGATCTTTACCAGAGCGAGCAATTGCCCGCTGGAAAGATCAGCCTGGCAATTCGCCTCTACTTTGAAAGCGCCGAGCGTACGCTGACTGATGACGAAGTCGAGTCGGCACGGGATCAGGTCGTCAGCGGGCTAAAAAAAGAGTTCGGCGTCATTCCTCGCTAAATCAGAACGGTCGTTGGCCAGGTCATATTTTCTGTTTCCGGTTCATCAAGGGACGACGGTAAGCGTGGCCGGAACGGGGATGAAGGACCCGCTGTGATCGTTCGCGTCGCGATGGGCCCGCACACCGGTGATTTTCCACGTCCCGGGCGGAGTGGTTGCGGGTATGTTGTGAGTTGCTGTCGCGCCCTGTTGCCAGTTCAGGGCAATTTCATCGGTGGCGGCTCCAAGTTTGCGAAACCGGACATCGAAATACGTTTGAGCAGAAAGGTTCGCACCGGCAAACGTGGTCGTCAACGTAGCTCCTACCCGCGCATTCGCCGGATCAAAAACAATGCTATTGACTGCCGGGTCCGCGGTCGTGGGCAGCGGGCTGTTGTCCAAAAGAAATGATCCGATGTTGTCGCGAGCAGCGGGCCAAAAAAGCTGGTTGCTCACCCCCGGATAGCGAAAAGCGCGAATTCGCGCCTGGGTCGATTCCAGTGTCAGAAACTTCTGGAGCGCGAACGCCCCTGCGACATTCACACCGGAAACTTTTTCCGGACTCACCAGAACAGTCATCATTCCGCGCTGAAACACCGGGTCGTCCAGTACCAGTGCTTCCAGATTCGAGGTGACGGTCTCCTTGAATTTGAGAAATGGAATAATGCCCCACAGAACGTACGCTTGCGAGTTTGCCGCAGCCTGAATTGCCGGTTGATCTCTTAATCCTGAATCGGTATACCAGCCGGTCTGATCCGGCCGGCCGGCCGCTTCCCACAATACCTGCGCGAGGTATTTCTCGGTTGCCGCATTGTTGACGACAAATCGTGACTTGGTCTGAGCAATCCGTCGAAACGCTTCGACACCATCAAGCAGCCCCCGGATGCCTGCACGATCCGATGACGGTCCGATGATCACTGCTTGATTGGCAAACACAATGCGCGGCCAAAGCCCGAAGCCATCCGACATGAAATTGTCGACGCCGGCGTGGCCGTAATGGGAAAGGACCAGGTCCGCGGCGCCCTGCCGCGCAAAGTCATAGACCTGCTCTCCCTTCGAGATGTCCACATGGTACCCCGTGGTCCGCTCAAAATCCGGCAACAGGTCCGCTAGAAGACCGCTGTCAACCGGGATATTGACAACTTGCAGGCGAACCGCAGAAGACTGGGCCTGTATGGCTAAAGACAGCGCTAACACCACGGCTGCGATGACCGCTATCTGTGACAAAACAGCAATCGCGCATCTTGTCCGGTTTGAAAGGCGATAGCGCCGCGTTGCTGTACCGAAATTGTAAGGGTTGTTCACCGGGTCGACCTCCTCTCGCTTTCACATGCATTAACCGTCATTGATCCTGAAAGTAGGCCGCGGATTTCCGCAGATTTTCGTGGATGCAAAAATCCGTGTCTATCCGCCTTCATCCGCGGCCAAATCTTTTCTTTTGTGGATATTGCGAATATTCGTTGGGAGGAACCTCCGACATGGTGCCCAACACGGACAAGACTCTGCTCAACCTTCCGTGGTCCACTCTCTTAAGATCAATCCGCGGAGGAACCCGTGCTTCTGGCCGATTTGTGTCGATTTCTGTTTCAATGACGATATCGATGGTTCGCCTTATTCGCAATGAATCTCCCCCGAACGGCGTCGCATGGGCTGCGGGCGCAGTCAATCAACGGTTGTTGTCCAACCTACGAGAGGCGTGCTATAAAAGTCCTCAAGACGCCGCTAAATATTTCTAAAGATTTCTAAAGGCTTTCCATGCAAGTGGGATCGAGAAAACTGTATCGTTTTGGCGCGTTCAGCATTGATGCGGAAAAACGCCTGCTGATCCGCGCAAATGAACGCGTACCCATTCCTCCCAAAGCCTTCGATACACTCGTGGTCCTGGTTGAAAACAGCGGTCAGACTCTGCAGAAGGATTACTTAATGAGGGCTATTTGGCCGGATACTTTCGTCGAAGAAGCCAACCTGACCCAACACATCTCCCTGGTAAGGAAAATCCTGGGAGAGCACCCGGATCAGCACCACTATATTGCCACCCTTCCCGGTCGAGGCTATCGCTTTGTGGCCAAAGTGGAAGTTCTTTCTGAAAACCATCAGCCAGGCCGGGGAACGAACACGGCAGGTTCAAGTCATGAAGGGACCGGGGAGAGCCAGTGGCCCGACAGAATAAACTCCGATCAGTTGATCGCGCGCCGAAGGTCGCGCATTGTTTTGGCGGAAGAGCAGGAGATCGACTGCACTGACGATGGTCCGGCCAGCGTAAAGCTCCAGAATCGAACCTTTGTAAAAACCGCCCGATGGATTTTGGTTGCTTTGCCGGCGATCGCAATCTTTCTTGTGTATCTGTGGATTTCCGGCTCATTTTCCAAATCTGTACCTGCCGAACCAATCCGATCGATGGCCGTTTTGCCGCTGGAATCCATCGGTTCGGCGGGCGCAGATGAATACCTGAAGCTGGGAATGGCCGATGCCCTGATTACGAAACTGGGAAGCCTGTCGCAGATTGCGGTCCGCCCCACCAGCGCGGTTCGCAGCTACGTGGGCGTTGCAACCGATCCCCTCACGGCAGGCCGGAAGCTCGGTGTCGACGCCGTGTTGGACGGCAACGTGCAAAAAGTAGACGACCGCATTCGGGTAACGATTCAACTGTTGCGAGTGAGCGACGGAAAGTCTCTATGGTCGGAAAAATTTGATGAAAAGTTTACTCACATATTTGCCGTGCAAGATTCGATCTCGGAAAAAGTAGCGCGAGCGGTGCTTTCCAAGTTAAGCGGCAGAGAACTGAGCCAGATCACCAAGCGTTTTACCGAAAGTCCTGAATCTTACGATGCCTACTTGAGAGGGCGCTATTTCTGGAACAAGCGTTCCGTGGAGGGATTCGCCCAAGCGATCGAGAATTTTCAGCGCGCCATTGAAATTGATCCGAACTACGCAATGGCATATGCGGGATTAGGAGAGTCCTATTTGTTCTCGGGTGACTTTACCAAGGCAAGGGAGAACATCGGGAAAGCCCTTTGTTTGGACGACGCACTGGCCGAAGCCCATACCGCTTTGGGATTCTACCTCTATGCGCACCCTTGGGATTACCAGGGAGCTGAAAAGGCGTTTCAACGCGCCCTGGCATTGAACCCAAACTACGCTACTGCCCACCACTGGCATGCCTACACTTTGGCCACTCTGGGGAGATTGGACCAAGCAACTCTCGAAATCAAACGCGCTAAAGAATTGGACCCGCTTTCATTGATCATTAATACGGACGTGGGCGAGATTCTCTACTTTGCGCGCCGTTACGACGAGGCCGAAGCCCAATTGCAGAAGGTTCTTTCAATGGACGCCAACTTTTCGGTGGCTCATTATGTGCTGGGTCACATTTATTTGCAGAAGCGAAAATACCAGGAAGCGATCGGAGAGTACAAGAAAGCCATTAAGCTTTCGCCTTCCACGCCGTCGCTGTACCCGCTTCTCGCATGCGCGTATGCGGCATCGGGAAGCAGGGACGAAGCTGTGAGAACGATCGAGGAGGCAAAACGCGTGCGAAAAAAGTCTGAGGAGAACGCGCGGCAACATAACAGCGCTCCAGCAGTGGTTTGGTTTCAAATTGGAACGGTCTATGCAGTTCTCGGCCAGGACGACGTTGCGTTCCGTTATTTCGAAAAGGCCTATGAAGAACGAGACTTTTCGCTGAATTACTTTCATCTGGATCCCAGGCTCGACGTGGTGCGCGGTGATTCGAGATCGGCGGCTCTTCTGCAAAAATTGGGGCTCGATCCGAGGTTAGCTGCCCGGTAGGAGCGCTGTTCAATCCCTGGGCTCCGCTGCGCTTCCGCCCTGAGCCATGCAACCCTGCAACCCGAGTCCAATCTCTGGGGTCAGGTCTTCGGAATTCAGTTCTGATACCCATCTGGCAAAACTTGAATTCCGAAGACCTGACCCCGGTGGTCCGCGACTGACCCTGCGTGTCGAGGATCGATAGTCCAGGATAACCCACTGGTGCCCAACCCGGACCTTCGACTTTGGACTTTCGACCTTTGGCGTTCGACTTTCGACGTTCGACTTTCGACTTAAATCCTATATAATGAATCTGATTCAGAGCGACGTGTCCGAAAAAGATTCGAACCGAGAGTCCCTTTTGGCCTTACAAAAGCGACTGCAGCAGTCGGTTGAACTTTTTCGTTCCTTAAAGAATGAAAATGCGCAACTCCGGAGTGAGATCGACGAATTGAGAGCCCGGATGGAATCTCTGTCCCGGGCCCATTCTCCGAATCAACGCGAAGTTGCCAAACTCTTAGATGAAAGGAAGATTGTTCGGGACAAAGTAGAGAAAATTCTGGAAGCCCTTTCTCTGCTTGAGTCGAAAACCTTGGGATAGACATGGAAGGTTCTGACTCGGGTGTGACTAAAGTTAGAATTTTAAATCAGCTTTACAGCATAAAAAGTGGCAACGATCCGGCTTACGTGCGAAGACTGGCCGAATTCGTGGATGAGAAGCTCAAGCAGGTCTCTGAGTCTACTCCATCCGTCGATACCGTGAAAGTTGCCATCCTGGCAGCACTGAATATTGCAGATGAACTGTTCCGAGCGAGAGAGATCGGAAACGCTGACCATGAGTGGTATCACCAGAAAATCAGCGAATGCAATCTGCTGTTGGATCAGTTGAGCAAATAAAAGTGCTGCCTTGACCCGGTCAGGAAAACGCATATAATGAGTTCGGGACCCCCTGCGACGTTGGTGATGACAAAATTTATTTGAGTCTTTCCTTGTTTGAATCGGGAGTCCGCGTCTGTTGCGCCGTGTGTGAAGCTCTTCATGAGATTCCCTAAAGCGCACAGTAGGACACCCACCTAGTAAATAGGATTCAAATAAAGGCATGTCACACGGCGAAGCGGGGAGTTCTCCTTCCTTTTGCCCGTCCTGAATCTTCCTGTAGGAGCCCATCATGCAGGCAGGACTGGTAGTTTTGATCGCCGCACTGCTGGCCGCTGGAATTCTTATCTTTTACTTCACCAAGCGCAAAGTCATTGACCGCAAGCTGACTCAAGCCGAAACCGAAGCGCAAAAACTGCTTAACCAGGCCCAGAACGACGCCGAAAAGCTGAAGAAGGAAAAGCTGGTTGAGGCCAAAGAGGAAATCTACACCCTGAAATTGGAGTTCGACCGGCAAGTCCGGGAGGGAAAGCAGGAATTATCGACGGGCGAGCGGCGGGTGGCCCAGAAGGAAGACAACCTGGACAAGCGTGAGAACGCCGTGCTGGTGAAGGAAAGCGATCTGGAACGGCGGTTGGTGGAGATTGCGGCGCGCGAGAAGGCCCAGCAGGAACTGGACCAGAAATATCAAAGTTTGATCGAAGCAGAGCTGCACAGTCTGGAGCGCATTTCGAGCATGACAATTGACGAGGCCAAGAAGCAACTCTTCAAGAATCTTGAAGCAGAAGCGATGCGAGAGAGCTCTCAGACGATCAAGAAGATCGAGGACGAAGCGAGGGAAGTAGCGCAGCGAGAGGCGCGCAAGATTATCGTGCAGGCGATTCAAAGATGCGCGGCCGAGCACGTGGTGGAATCGACTGTCTCGGTCGTCGACCTTCCTTCAGAAGAGATGAAGGGCCGCATTATCGGCCGGGAAGGGAGGAATATCCGGGCTCTGGAGCAGGCCACAGGGGTGGATTTGATTGTGGATGACACTCCGGGCGCGATCATACTTTCCGGATTCGATCCGGTGCGACGCGAAGTGGCGCGAATGGCTATAGAGCAACTGATTGACGATGGCCGCATCCACCCGGCTCGTATTGAAGAGGTGGTGGAAAAGGCGCGCGCGGAACTGGAAAGCCGTATTGTCCAGGAGGGAGAGGCGGCTGCTTTCGAGGTCGGCGTGCACGATTTTCATTCTGAGATTCTCAGGATGCTGGGCCGGCTGAAGTACCGGACCAGCTACGGGCAAAATGTGCTGCACCATTCCATCGAAGTTGCCAATCTGGCCGGCATCATGGCCGCCGAGTGTCACGCTAACCCAACAGTCGCCAAGCGGGCCGGGATAGTACACGACATCGGCAAAGCGGTGGATCGCGAAATCGAAGGCACCCATGTACAGTTGGGCGTGGAGATGCTGCGTAAATTCGGAGAGTCTCCCGAAGTGATCCACGCCATGGAATGCCACCATTTCGACGTGGAGTTTCGATCTTTGGAGGCAGTCTTAGTCCAGGCGGCCGACGCGATTTCGGCGGCGCGTCCAGGAGCGCGCCGGGAAATCCTGGAGAGCTATGTCAAGCGGCTGGAAAAACTTGAGAGCCTCGCCGAGTCATTCAGCGGGGTGGCTAAAGCGTTTGCGCTGCAGGCGGGCCGCGAGATCCGCATCATAGTCGAGAGCAGCAAGGTTTCAGACGAACAAGCGCTCTGGTTGACCAAGGACATCACCAAGAAAATCGAAACTGAATTGCAGTATCCCGGACAAATCAAGGTGACAGTGATTCGTGAAATGCGCGTCGTGGATTATGCTCGATAGATCGGTCCCAGTCAAACGGTTAGCAGGTTAGCAGGTAAGCAGGTAACCTGCTAACCCGCTGACCTGACCACGCCTACTGACAACGATCGTGAAAATTCTCTTCATCGGCGACATCGTCGGCAAAGCAGGGCGCAAAATTGCGCTCAGCCATCTCCCATTACTAAAGCAGGATTACGGGATTGATCTGGCCATCGTCAATTGCGAGAATGCCGCTGCCGGATTTGGGGTGACGGCTCAGATCGGAGAGGAGTTATTAGCCGGAGGCGCCGATGTTTTGACCTCAGGCAACCACGTCTGGGACAGAAAGGAATCCTTCGATTTTCTGAGAAGCGAAAAGCGAATGTTGCGTCCTGCCAATTATCCGCCGGGAGTTCCGGGATTCGGGTTTTGGAAGAGCGCGGTTGGCGACGTGCCCGTGGCGGTGCTCAATTTGCAGGGACGCATTTTCATGCCGCCCATTGACTGCCCCTTCCGGACATTTGATTCTCTGCGTGAAAACCAACTGGCGGAGGCTCGCGTGCTGTTTGTAGATTTCCATGCCGAGACCACTTCGGAAAAAATTGCTTTTGCCAGCTATGTGGACGGGCGCGCCAGCGCTGTCGTCGGGACCCATACGCACGTGACCACCGCCGATGAGTCGGTACAGGACGGTGGTACCGCCTATATCAGCGATGTGGGAATGACCGGGTCTTCCGATTCAGTCATTGGTATGGAGAAGCAAGGGGCCATCGATCGGTTCCTGCTGCAGATTCCACAAAAGAAGTTTGAGCCTGCCGAAAAGAAACCAAAACTGAGCGCCGTGGTCGTCGATATTGATGAGGCCAGCGGCCGTGCCCGCGGTATTCAACGCGTCAGCCGCTGGGAGTAAGGCAGGAGGCAGGAGGTAGGAGGTGGGAGGCAGGGTCGCACTCGGAATGGTCTAACGGAATTCCATATGGTAGCCATCGGCTTATCACTCCAGACATTCAGCTGCATTGTTCTAACGACACTTCTGCTTTCTGCCTCTAGATGGAGATATTGACACCTGAGTCAGATAATGGTAGATAGATTATAAAATGGCAGAGGGACATAAATGATCCATATAAGAAATTTTAGGACAAGAATTGGAAAAGGTGGTCGAGTCGTGGTCCCTTCCCAGTATCGGCAGGCGCTCGGGCTGCAGCCGGGAGATGAAGTCACGATAGTGCTGGAAGACGAGGAGCTCAAAATCCTGTCTCCCCGTCAGGCCATCAATCGAGCTCAGCGTCTGGTTCGGCATTATGTTCCCAAACAGAGAGATCTCTCCGGGGAGTTGATCCGACAGAGGCGCAGGGAAGCGAAGAATGAGTAATCGCGTGGTGCTGGATGCTTCTGCTCTCTTGGCCCTTTTGAATTCCGAGGAGGGAAGTAAAGCGGTTGGTGCAAGCCTTCCGGGTGCTGCCATGAGTGCGGTGAACGTCTCTGAAGTGGTCGCGAAACTGACAGAGGCAGGAATGCCCGAAAAACCCATTCGGCTGGCTCTTACCGGCCTTGGTCTGGATATTTTTCCGTTTGATGAAGAGTGCGCGTTTGCTACCGGTCTTCTGCGAAAAGAAACGAAGCAAGTTGGGCTTTCTTTGGCCGACCGTGCCTGCCTTGCCCTGGCGCAGCGGCTCTCCGTCGACGTGCTTACAACTGATCGGGGTTGGAAGGCTGTGAAGCTTGGCGTGAGGATACAGGTCATTCGCTAAGCGAAGTCGAGGCGCCACTGAAAGCCCAATCGCATTGCGGATTTTCTGGATTGCTCGGTTTTTCTCACGTTCCAAATCCGCGATCCGCAATCCGCAATCCGCAATCCACAATCCGCAATCAGGATTGCCGCCTCCCATTCAAATAATTCCTCAAATACTGTCCCGTATACGACTTCTTGTTTCGCGCCACATCTTCTGGCCGGCCCACGGCGACAATCTCGCCCCCTCGATCTCCGCCTTCCGGTCCCAGGTCGATGATCCAATCGGCGCATTTAATCACGTCCAGGTTGTGCTCGATAACGACCAGCGACGCTCTTTCCTTTATCAAGCGATCGAAAGCCTTCAGCAGTTTGTTGATGTCATCAAAGTGAAGGCCGGTGGTCGGCTCGTCAAAGATAAAAAGCGGTCTCTGGGAGGTCTTCTTTATTAAAAACGATGCCAGCTTGATGCGCTGCGCTTCGCCTCCGCTCAGCGTCGTGGAAGACTGTCCCAGCCGCACGTAACCCAGCCCTACTTCATCCAGAACTTTGAGCTTCTTGACCAGTTGCTTATGGCTGAAGAAGAACGAAATCGCCTCGCGCACCGTCATGTTTAACACGTCGTGAATATTTTTTCCGCGATACATTACTTCCAGTACCGACGGTTTGAAGCGGGTCCCCTTGCAATCTTCACAGGTCAGCTCTACATCCGCGAGGAATTGCATCTCGACAGTAACTGTTCCGGATCCTTCGCACGTTTCGCACCGTCCACCCGGGACGTTGAATGAGAAATTCCCGGGAGTGAAATTTTTCGCGGCTGCGTCTCGCGTGGAAGCGAAGATGTGGCGTATTTCATCGAAGGCCTTGATGTAGGTAATCGGATTGGATCGCGGGGTCTTTCCGATAGGGGACTGATCGACCAACAGAACCTCGGTGACTAATTTGGCTCCGCTCAGCTCATCCAATGTGCCTACAGGCTCTTTCCATTCCCCCTTTTGTCTTCTCAGTTCCGCGTACAGCACGTCGTGCACCAGAGTCGACTTCCCGCTTCCGGAGACTCCGGTGATGCAGACCATCATGTTGAGGGGAATACGGACTTCTATGCTCTTAAGATTGTGCTGGCGCGCCCCCCGGATTACGATTTCCTGCCCATTGCTCTGGCGGCGAAACACCGGTGTAGCGATGCGAAGATCCGAGTTAAGGTAACGGGCAGTCAAAGATCGAGGGTTCGCCAGCAGCGAAGGGATATTCCCTTCATGAACAATATGCCCTCCCGACTCGCCTGCCCCAGGCCCGATGTCGATGATGTGGTCGGCTGCTTCGATCATCTCGCGGTCATGTTCCACAACCAGCACCGTGTTCCCCACACCTTTCAGCTTCTTCAGGATTTCAATTAAGCGGCTGCTATCCCGAGAGTGAAGACCGATACTGGGCTCGTCGAGCACATAAAGTGATCCCACCAGCGAAGAACCCAGGGCTGTGGCCAGCTGAATTCGCTGTGCCTCACCACCGCTCAGTGTTGAAGCCAGCCTATCAAGGGTCAGATAGTCGAGGCCGACCCGCAGCAGAAAATCCAGCCGGGAACGGATCTCGCGAATTAGCCGGTCTGCGACCGCCCGCTCTGTGGGTGCCAGGGTCAGCGCCTCGAAGAAAGATGCGGCCGCACCTATGGTGAGGGCGGTCAGCTGCGTAATTCGCTTCCCTCCGAGATACACATCCAAGGCTTCCCGGCGCAGTCTCTCGCCTCCGCACTCGCTGCACACCGTGTATCCCCGGTAACGGCTGATCAGGATGCGAACGTGTATTTTGTATTTCTTGGTTTCCAGGTAATCAAAAAATCCGCGAATGCCGGGGAACTTTCCCTCGCCTTCGAAAATCCAGCGTTTTTCCTCATCAGAGAGATCGCAGTAGGGAATATGGATATCGATTCCTTTTCGCTCCGCGAATTCTTTCAACCGTTTCTGAAAGCTCCGATAGCGCGGCTTGCACCAGGGATCAACAGGCTCTTCGGCGATGGAGCGTGAGGGGTCCGGGATAATTCGATTTAGGTCCAGGTTGACGGTGTTCCCAAAACCCTGGCAGACGGGACACGCGCCGTAGGGATTGTTGAAGGAAAAGAGCTTCGGCTCGGGGAGTTTGTAGGGAATCCCGCAGCGTGAACATTCAAAGCGCTGGCTGAAGCGGAGCAGCGTTCCAGCCGTACCGGTGGCTTCTGTGGCATCCACAGTGTGAGCCTTGAGCGCATCCGGAAGTCCTCCGCTGTCGGCCAGATAGACCTCAGCCACTCCGTTCCCTTCTCGAAAGCAGAGCTCCAGCGAATCCGTGAGGCGCTGCGTCTCAGAGGCTTGGATCTCAAGCCGATCGACAACTACGCGATGAGATCCAATGGAAAATTGGACGCCCCCTAAGGAATCGACTTCAACGGTCGCACCGTGCAGAAAAAGCCGCCGAAAACCCTGCTTTTTTAAGTTATCAAGAACGATCGAGGCCAGTTGCTTTTCGTCCTTGTCCGGGCTCCCGATCGATAGATCGAAAGCGCTCCCCCGCAATGGAAACAGAAGGTGAGCGCGCAGCCCGGCGGCCTGCAACAGCGTTTCCACAGTGCTGTCGATGGAATCGGCCTTGATCAGGCGGCCGCAATTGCGGCAAAGAGTGCGGCCGACCCGCGCATAGGCGAGGCGGAGAAAGTCGTAAATTTCAGTCACCGTTCCCACCGTACTGCGCGGATTTCTGGAGGTGTTCTTCTGACGAATTGCAATTGCCGGACTAATGCCCAGAATTTCTTCTACAGCGGGTTTTTCCATTCGTTCCAGGAACTGCCGGGCATAAGCCGAAAGGGATTCGACGTACCGCCGCTGTCCTTCCGCATACAATGTGTCAAAAGCCAGGCTCGACTTGCCAGATCCTGAAACGCCGGTGACTACGGTCAAGTGATTCAGGGGGATGCTGCAAGAAATCCCCTTCAGATTATGCACCCTGGCGCCGCGAACGGTAATGAAGTCCATACAAGGTAACAGTGGTCAGGAGCAAGAGTACCTGGGAGCGCCCGCCCCCATGCCATACACTGGCTTATTGCTCGCAATCAAAAAACTTTAGTGTACGGAAGCCGCTTGCCGAGTGTCAAACGAACAGATGCCAATAAGGGAGAAGCGGGCGACCACACAGGGTCGCCGGTACTGGCAAATATTTTTTTAGACCTTCTGGGCTTCCAGCCCCCTTCTCCCGCTCTCTCGCTCACCCACTCACCCACTCCTGCAGTGCCGCTTCCTCACGGGCACGGCGTTGTTGGTGATATGATTCGCCCCAAGATGGGCAAGCCGCGTATCAGGGGCATCGAGCCGAAAGTCGCTCTCCCGGGGGGACTCGTCCGAATTGCCGTGGAAGGGATCGACGCGTCAGGCGGCGACGTCGCGGTTTCGTTTGACTCCCGGCGCGCGGCGTTGTTAGGGGTCTCGTCGAAGTCCATGTTGGCCCGCGTTCCGGCCGTAGCGGGGAAATGCTCAGTAACCGCCGAGCAGCGAGGAGCTTCGAGCTCGTCCATTACGGTGTATATCGGCAGTCAAATTGCTGCCGAACTCAATCCGGTTGCCAATCCTGCAACAGACAAAGCCGGAAACATCTATGTCACATTTAGCGGACCCAGAGGGGCGAGTGTTCCTTTTTCTGTCTATCGGATCAGCGCCCAGTCGGATGCCAAAGAGCCCTTCCTTGCAGATATTCTCAACGCGACGGGCATCGTTGTGGGTCCAGACGACACAATTTACATCTCCAGCAGGCATACCGGGACCGTATACAAGTCCGATATGAGCAGGAAGATAGAAAAGTTTGCCGAGAATTTAGGAATCGCCACGGGCGTGGCGCTGGATGCAGCCGGTAATCTCTATGTCGGCGATCGTGGCGGCCCGATTCACAAGTTGGATCCGACGGGCAGAGATGAAGTTCTATGCGAAATCGAACCCAGTGTTTCCGCATTTCATCTGGCTATGAGGCAAGACGGAGTTCTATTTGTGAGCGGCCCTACGTTGGCCACGCAGGACGGCATCTACGAAATCGGCAAGGACAGGAAACCCAAGGTGTTCTTTCGCGGAATCGGTCGCCCGCAGGGGATAGCGTTTGATTCGTCGGGACGCTTGCTGGTGGCCGGCAGCTACAAAGGCGAGCGCGGGATCTTCGCTATTGGGCCGGAGCGTAAAGTGGAAAAAATTCTAAGCAGTACCATGCTTGTCGGACTCGCCATCACGCCTGGTAACGATCTGATCCTGGCCGATTCTAATTCGCTTTATCGGATCCCCGCAGGGTATTGGTAACTCCTAAGTCACGTCGCATCTAGGCCGCTCTCAGCGGCCTTTCCCGAAGGGTTTAGCCCCGGCCTTTCGAGGCCGGGAATTCAGCGCAATAGAAAATTTCTCCAAGGCCGGTTCACCGGCCTTCCAAGCAACCGGCTTTAGCCATTCGAATATTCGGCGGTCAGTTACGGCGGCGTTAAACGCCGACTGGCCTGGCGAAAAAGGCCGTTGAAACGGCCTCGAGGCTGATCGTTGTGCTCGTGCGTTGCACCCCGGCCTCGAAAGGCCTGGGCTGAGACCCTTCGGGAAAGGCCGCTGGAAGCGGCCTGCGCCCGCTTTGCGGGCTCTCACCCCTCTCTTAAATCAATGTAGAAACTCCCAGGCGGCTTGGAGATTGTCTCAAAACCACGAACCACGGGGAACACGGGGAATTTAATGATTCCTTTATTCATAAGAATTTGCTGCCAATTTCGAAAGCCCCGTGACACAAACGTGTCACACCTTGTTTTCTCGCGAGATTCTAAAACCGAAATTTTAGTTTCCAATCAACAATTCGGCGATGATTCGCGGTCCTGCTCGCAAAATCCTATGCTTTAGACCAACATAGCCCTGCCGGCCGGCGATGTAATCCCTTTCAATCTTTCTGGCCGTAGCACTCCGTCTGGTGATGGGAATTAACATCTCGGCGTAACTGGGATACCAGCGGCGACCGCAATAGAAGCGGCGCTTCAGGCGCGCTGAGCGAACCAATTCATCGCCAAAATCGTCTCGCCAGACTTCATCAAATTTCTTGAGAGATGATCCGGTCGCCACTTCAGACAGCAGTTGGGCGCTGCGCAGTGAAAAGTAGATTCCCTCTCCCGTAATCGAATCCACGAATCCTCCTGCGTCTCCGATCAGTGCCCAGTCTTCTCCGGCGCAGCGATTGTACCGCAACGTGGCCTCACGCAAAGTGGGCACCAGTGCTCCGTAGATTTTGTCTTTTGCAGGGGGTGGCAGGTGGTAGTAGCTGTCCAGGAAATTATCAACATATTTGCGCAGTGTCTTCGATTCGGAATGGCGGGCAGTGTTGATTACCCCCACGCTGCTGTGTTCGGTGCGTGGAAATGACCACAGATATCCTTCGAAATACCGGGGAAGAAGCGCCACAACCGCCCGTCCAGGGTGGTATTGTCCGGGAAGGTAGTAACCGAATGTCATCGATAAATCTGCGAGTTCGAGCGGTTCAGAACAGGCTGTGCGTACCCGGCTGTGGCTGCCGTCGGCGCCGACCAACCAGTCAACACGAAAACTTTTGTTGCCGGCGATTACTTCCCATCCGGGGGACACACGGCGTACTTCTGTTACATTCAGCCTCTGCAGGGATGCGCCGGCTTCGATCGCTCGATCCATCAAATAGCTGTCACAGTGCGCCCGTGCGTAGACGTGAAAAGGCGCGTCAAGCCGCAAGACCGTGCTTCGCGAACCGCGAATCAATTCCAGTTCCGCGATGGAATTTCGAGGGATCCCGGATCCCGGCAGCGGGCAGGTTTGCAGGGCGCGCGCGGTGAAGCCGCCACCACAAGCCTTCTCGCGGCCGGGCTTGCGCTCAAAAAGTTTTACCTCGTGTCCCGCTCCTGCAAACAACTGTGCAGATAGACTTCCGGCCGGCCCGGCCCCAATGATGGCGATTCTCACGGGATGGTATATTAGCACTGACAAAGTCGCAGATCGGATAAAGTCGCAAGTTACAGGTCGAAAGTCGCAGGTCGCAGGTCATTGGTTTCGAGTCCCAAGTTTCGAGTCTCGAGTTAGGAACCCGCTTTTTTTTTGACATCCAGCGTTCCAAATCACACAGACTCAAAACAATTGGAAACTCGAAGCGAAACTCGAGACTCGAAACTAAATGCGACCTTCGACCTGCGACTTGCGACCTGCGACTTTCGGCTTGCGACTTTCTTTTCCATGTTCGAGATTCTAGAAAGAGACGGCAAAACTCGTGCCAGAGTGGGGCGTCTTACGCTGACGCACGGCATGGTCGAAACTCCGGTCTTCATGCCTGTCGGCACGGCGGCCACAGTAAAGGCTATGCCCCACGATTATCTGGAATCGGTAGGGGCCCAAATTATTCTGGCCAACACCTATCATCTTTATCTCCGTCCCGGAGATGATCGAATCGCCCGTCTGGGCGGCCTGCACAACTTCATGTCGTGGCCGCATGCATTACTCACCGACAGCGGTGGCTTTCAGATCTTCAGCCAGCGTGATTTGATTTCCACCAGTGCGGAAGGAGCCAATTTCATCAGCCATCTGGACGGTTCGCGGCATTTTTTTAGTCCCGAAAAATCGATCCAGATTCAACAGCGATTAGGCTCCGACATCATGATGGCGCTTGACGAATGCACGTCGTATCCAGCCACTCATTTTGAAGCCGCGAGGTCTCTGGACCTGACGCTGCGATGGGCAAAGCGTTGCAAACAATTCCATGCCGGCCGGCAGGACGGGCGCCAGGCATTGTTTGGCATCGCGCAGGGAAGCGTTTACCCGGATCTACGAGCGCAGTCGGTTGAAGGCCTGCAGGAGATCGGCTTTGATGGATACGCCATCGGTGGACTAAGCGTCGGCGAACCCAAACAGGCAATGTATGAAATAACCGGCCAGTGTGGCGAGTTGCTTCCGGAGAACTCGCCTCGTTATCTGATGGGCGCCGGCACACCTCCCGACCTTCTGGAGTCCGTCTCTTTGGGGATGGACATGTTCGATTGTGTCCTGCCGACCCGCAACGCCAGAAATGGATATCTGTTCACCAGCAGAGGACGCCTTTCGATAAAGAATGCCCGCTATGCTGAAGATCCGGGGCCTGTCGACGAACGATGCGGCTGCCCCGTGTGCGGGCGGTTTTCCAGGTCTTACCTGCGCCATCTCTTCGTGTCGGGGGAGATCCTGTCCAGCGTGTTTAATACACTCCACAATGTCTACTTTTACCTTGACCTGATGTCGAAAATTCGCCAAAGTATCGCCTCCCAAAACTTCTCCGAATTCCATAAGGGATTCCTGAACGAATATGTCGGAGGGGACTTGGCGGGAAGTTGACTCCGCTTTATACTCTACAATTGAGCAAAGTAACCAATGGACTTCCCCTTGATACTGGCGCAGGCTTCTGGTGTTCAGTCCCCGATTATCGGATTCCTGCCGATCATCCTGATTGCCGCCATTTTTTACCTCCTGGTATTCCGCCCGATGAAGTCTCGTCAGAAGAAAGTGGACGAAATGATTACCAGTCTGAAGTCCGGTGACCGTGTAATCACTTCTGGCGGTATCTATGGAACGATTGCTACGGTCAAAGATAAAACTTTCCTGTTGCGGATCTCCGACCAGGTCAGAATCGAAGTTGCAAAGAGCGCCATTGCGGGTTTGCAGTCCGAAGAGAATCCCACGCCTTGAGGCGCGCTGCTGCTCAACAGGTAGGATTCGCGGCTGAGCCCTCAGGAGGCTATCTCAAAATTGTGAAACCACGGGGGACACTGGGAACACGGGGAACCACAAGGGTTTTCAAAATTGGCACTAAATCTTGTCGATAAAGGGATTATTAACTTCCCGTGTTCCCAGTGTCCCCCGTGGTTCATAGTTTTTGAAACAGCTTCCACAGAGAGCGAAAATCTCTCGATCGAAAATGAGTAAGAAATTCCTTTATCGCATCGTCGTTATTCTTGCAGTGCTCGTGTCGAGCGCGGTTTTCTTTTGGCCTCCTTGGGACAAAATCAAGCTGGGCCTCGATTTGAAAGGGGGCATCCACCTGGTGCTTCAGGTGCTTACGCGGGACGCTCTGGAAGCTGAAGTGAATCAGGCGATGGATCGGATCAACAGCGAGCTGAAGGATAAGAACATCCCGGGCGCCACAGCGACGGTTTCTGACCTGGACTTGGTGGTGTCGGGAGTGCCTCAGGATCGAGACCAGGCGGTACGCGACATCCTGGACAGGAATTTCTCGGGCCAATTCGAGTATCAGGCCAATTATCAACCCAACGGCGTGCAGTACCGGATGAAAATGGCACTCGGGGCGCGCCGGACGTTGGAACAACAGACCGTGCAGCAGGCTCTGGAAACTATTCGTCGGAGAGTGGATGCTCTGGGAGTGACAGAACCCAGTCTTCAGCTCTACGGAGCCGGAGCCGTGGCGGATCAGATCATTGTGGAACTGCCGGGATTGGATGATCCTGGCCGCCTGATTAACATCATTAGGCAAACCGCCCAGTTGCAGTTGAGGTTGCTCTACAACGACGAAGCAGGCGACGCCAAGGGGGGGCCGCCGGGCGGCTACGCGACGCCGGAGGAGGCGCAGCGTGCCTTCAACAACAATATCCCTCCCGATTATGAAATCCTGCCTTACAAGGAGAAGAACAGTGAGCGGCCCGGCTACCTGGTGGTTCGTCGCGGGGCATCGCTGACGGGTCTGGATCTAAAGACCGCCCATCGCGGCCAGGACATCAATGGCGCACCCATCATTAATTTTTCCTTGAACAGCGCGGGCGTCCAGAAGTTCACCGCCGTTACCGGAGCCAATGTCGGAAAACGATTGGCAATAGTCTTGGACCGCGTGGTGATTTCAGCTCCGGTAATCAAAGACAGAATCGATCAGGAATCCGCGGAAATCACCGGCCAGTTCACCATCGATCAGGCCGAAACGCTGGCGCTGAATCTTCGCAGCGGCGCCTTGCCGGCGCGCGTATCGATACTGGAGAATCGAGTGGTCGGTCCATCGCTGGGTCTGGATTCGATCCGTCGAGGAATTCTGGCGTCCATTGTTGGACTGGCGCTGGTGGTGGGCGCTATTCTGATTATTTACAAGTTCTCCGGAATGAACGCGTTTGCGACGCTGATTGTAAACCTGATGGTGCTTCTGGCAGTGCTCGCTGCTTCTCGCGCGGCATTAACGCTGCCCGGAATCGCGGGAGTGATTCTAACCATCGGTATGGCGGTAGACTCGAACGTGTTGATTTTCGAGCGAATCAAGGAGGAAATGCGTCTTGGTAAATCGATACGGGCCTCCATTGATGCCGGTTTTGACAAGGTGTTCTCTACCATTATTGATACCCACATCACGGCCTTGATTTCGGCATTCTTCCTGTTTCAGTTTGGAACCGGGCCGGTGCGCGGATTTGCGGTAACCCTCGCTGTCGGTTTGATCGCCAACATTTTTGCGGCTGTCTATGTGTCGCGCACCCTGTTTGGAGTGCTGCTCGATCTTCGAGGGGGGGAAAAACTTTCCATCTAGGGAACTTTCCGGTAGGCCTGTTGTCGATAACAATTGAGTCGTGTCGCGGCAGGCTTTGAGGTTTAGATGCAACTTTTTAAGAACGTAAATGTCGACTGGGTAGGCCTGCGCTGGTTTTTCATCGGCCTGTCGCTGGTGTTGACGCTGGCAGGGACGATCTCGCTCTATGTAAAACGAGGCCCGAAACTGGGAGTGGACTTCACGGGCGGCACTCTGGTTTATGTGCGCTTTGACCGATCGCCCGAGATCGACAAGATTCGCCAGGCGCTCCATAACGCCAGCGTAAGGGCGGAGGAAGTCACCGCCTACGATGAGCCGTCCAAGAATGAGGTTCAGATCAAGCTGGCCCGTATCCAGAGCGAAGAAGCGGAAGATGTGAATCGCGGATCTAACCAGATTTTTGACTCGCTGCGCAAGGTATTCGACTCAGGAAATGCCGCCACTAATAAGGTAGATCTTAACAACGTGGGAGTTGATGCTCTCACGTCCGCTTTGCAGAGTTGGGATCCGGAACGGCTTCAGGGCCGTGCCGGATCGGGTGAGCATTATGCGCAGCTGGCCAGAAGCATCGTCGGCCAGCGAACGAAAAAAGGTGGATTGCTGGCCAGCTATGACCAGCTGCGGGAAGTCAATGTTCCACAGCCGGTTGCGGAGAGGCTCCATCAAGACAGCTACCTCGGTTCGTTCACGGTCCTGAGCGGCGAAAGCGTCGGTCCCAAGGTGGGGCGCGATTTACAGAGTCGGGCGCGAGACGCGATTCTTTTCTCGTTGCTGGGAATGCTGGTTTACATCGCGTTTCGATTCAAGCCTGTTTATGGCGTGGCGGCCATAATTGCGTTGTTCCACGACGTGTACATGACGCTGGGTTTTTTCTCTCTTACCGGCAAGGAAATCACGCTCACCGTAGTGGCTGCGTTGCTGACGCTGACCGGCTATTCCATCAACGACACCATTGTCGTTTTTGACCGCATTCGTGAGAACCTCAAAGGGATGCGCC
>DASXTB010000166.1:0-7527 GCA_036505615.1 Acidobacteriota bacterium | reverse complement strand
CAGATAGTGAAGGCTGGCCAGGAGTGTCGCCATCAGCACTATGGTCACAATATTTCCTGACAGTCCCAGCACCGACCACGTCAGGTCCCCGGGCCTCCAGGAGACGTCGCGTTTGGCGCGCGCCAGACGATCGTGCCAGTTTGAGTTGTCGAAGTGACCAAGGTCGACCTTGGAAGCCTGCTCCAGCAAACGCCGCTCCGCTTCCAACTGCACGCGCCGGACGAACAGATTCCTGCCGTAGCCCATGTATGCGCCGATTGCTCGCTGCACCGCGGTGGCGACCCACAAGCCGATCAGGATGGGGAGCAGGTCGCTGAATTGAAGCGAGTGCACACGAGCTTCTGCGATGCGGTTAACGAGACTGGCCCCCAAAAAGACGGTGACAGGAGGCATTGCTGCGCTCAACATCCCCAGTAACGAATAGCGGATCAGCGAATGCGGCGAGGCCGCCCAGGCAAGCGCCATGCCTTGCCTCAGGTTCTTCTGAACCCTACGGGCGCGGCCTCTGGTTGTGGCCGGGCTGCCTTGCACTATGTCGGGGCTGGTTTGCATTCTAACAGTTCATCTCCTTTCGATCCGCGTCCATCCCCCGGCCGGCGACTTCACCCAGCGCTCGCCGTGCATGTCGAGCCATTCGCCGCACCTCTCATTCGTCTTGGGCTCCGAGCCGAATCGCAACACGTGTCCATCGGGATCTTCGATTCTCGTCTTATGGTGTCGCCCGGTCACTTTACGTGCGCCCTGAGTAGCTCGTCAACTTCTGCGTAGCTTCGAAGAACGAATCGTTTTACGAGGTTCAAACAAAAATTCCTAGCGGGATTGAAATAAGTCGAGCGCACATCGCAGAGCGGCTCCAGGGGAAGCAGGGCGGATGTATAATACCGCTGGATCCAAGAGACCAGAGTCAGAATGTGTGAAAAAATTGATTTCATCTGTAGGGGCGATCCTGCGTGGTCGCCCGGTTCCCAATAGAGCCCGCTCGGACTCGGGCGGGCACACAGCGCCGCCCCTACAATCAAATCGATTTTTTCTCACGTTCCAAGGAGGATGCGATGAGTACCTTCATCAAACGAGCAGCAGCAGATAACTCCCTTTTCCTTTGTGCTCTGTTCCTATTATGCGTCTTTTTGCATGCTTATCAGGCAAACGCCCAAACATTGACCAGCGGCCAGGTTGTCGGACAGGTCACAGATCCCTCTGGCGCCGTTGTCCCACAAGCAAAGATCGAGCTCCGTGACAGGGCCACAGGAGCCGTGCGTATTGCCATGACGGACGATGCGGGCCAATACACTTTTGCGCAAGTCACGCCCGGAGTTTATTCCATCAACGTCACTGCAGGCGGGTTCGTGCAGTCAACGGTATCAGCGGTGACGGTCGAGGTGGGAAAGACATCCAACATCAATGTGAGTCTGAAGGTGGGAAACGTCACTGAGGTGGTCGAAGTAATTTCCGCCCCGGGCGCCGAGTTGCAGGCGCTGGACTCCACCGTCGGAAATACCATCGGGGGTGACGTAATCTCTGCCTTGCCGACGCTGGAGCGAAACACTACCAGCCTGCTCCTTTTGCAGCCTCTCGCCATGCCGCAACAGTTCAACTCCCAGTCGAGTCGATTCGGCGGCCAGGTGGCCGGAGCTCGCAGCGATCAGAATTCCTTCTTGCTGGACGGGGGTGAGATTACCAACCCTACCTCCGGCAACTCCGACTATTACAAAGCTTTCAACGGCGGGCCGGAGGGTTCGATCCCTACGCCGGTGGAGAGCATTCAGGAATTCAACGTGGAAACTAATAACCCCAGCGGCAGTCTGAGCGTGGGCGGCGGTGCCCAAGTGGTCATGGTCACCAAGCGCGGCGCCGACGCTTTCCATGGATCGCTCTACGAGTACTACCGAGGTTCAGCGTTGAACGCCAATCGCTGGGATGCAAACCGTCTTGGCCGGCCGCGGCCCAATGTTGTCGACAACCGCTACGGCGGCAGCCTGGGCGGTAATTTCCTGTCCGGCGATTGGAAGACGTATTTTTACGCTAATTATGAGGGACGCCGCAGGCACGAAGCGAGTTTCATTACCCGGCTGGTGCCATCCACTACGTTGCGCCAGGGAATTCTTCGTTTCAGGGATGGCGCTGGGAATATCATCAGCTATCCGCTGCAGCCGGGCAACATTGCCAATCTGTGCGGCGCGTCGGGCACTGATTCCTGCGATCCTCGAAATCTCGGCATCAATCCGGCAATTGCTCAATTGTGGAAATTTGAGCCGCCGGGAAATGACAGTTCTCAGGGCGATGGCCTGAATACCATCGGCTTCTCAGCGTTCGGGAAGTTCCCGGTCAACGACGACTTCGGTTTAATTCGCCTGGATCATTCCTTCGGGTCACGCTTCCAGTGGACGGCTAGCTACCGATACTTCCGGGAAGATGCTGGTTTTCTGCGCCAGGTGGACATTGGCGGGCTAATCCCAGGCAACGTCAGTGGAGTTCCAAACATTCTCTCAGCGATCCCGCGCGCGCCTCGCTATCTGGTGACCGGCTTGACTGCCAGTCTCACACCTAACATCACTAACGACATTCACGTCAGCGGGCTGAGAGATTGGTGGCAGTGGGTTGCCTTTCCGCCTTTTCCTCAGTTGCCTGCAATTACGCCCGCTGCTCTGGTTCCCGGCGGCGATAGTCTCAACGCTCTGGTTCCGGTAAACATTGATACGCAGAATTCGCGAACGCGCCTGTGGAACTCTCACGGTTTGGGCCTGCGAGACGATGCAAGTTGGCTTTGGGGAAAGCACTTGTTTCGCTTTGGCGGTTCCTTTAACCATACTTGGGCCTATTTCCAGCGCGACGACGGCCAGCTTAATTCGCAGAAGACCTTGCAGTACTTCATGGGGAATACCATCGGAGGAATCAGTTTTCCCGGTGCGGTCCGGCCCATCCCATGCGCAACAGCGACATCGACGAATTGCCTGCCGTCGAGCCAGAATTCCAATTGGAACAATCTATATGCGCAGGTTTTGGGCTTAGTGGATGCCGCCACGATCCTGCGTGCGCGTGATGCTCAACTGCAGCTCTTGCCGGAAGCTACAGATCTAAAGAACACCGTCAGGTACGATCAAGCGACACTTTACGCTCAAGACACCTGGCGTCTGCGGCCCACTCTCACCTTGACCTACGGTTTGGCCTGGGCGGCGACCATTCCACCGGTGGAGGAGAACGGTAAATTCATGATGACGATTTTACCGGGCGGGTCTGGCATCGTGCTTCCGCGAAGCTATCTGGAACAGCGCAGACAGGCGGCGCTGTCGGGCCGGGTTTTCAATCCGCCCGTCGGTTTTACGCCCATCGGCAACACGGCACGAAAATATCCTTTCGATTTTGTAGCACGCAACTTTGAGCCGCGGGTGGCGCTGGCCTGGCAGCCCAACTTCAATTCCGGGCCATTGGGAACGTTCTTCGGCCAGGGCAAGACGGTGGTCAGGGGTGGCTATTGGCATTTCTATGATCGGCTCAATGGCGTACAGACCGCCATTGATCCCCTCCAGGCGATCGGTTTTGGACAAAGTCTGCTGTGTCTGGGACCTTCCACCAGTTCAGGAACTACCATCGACTGCAGAGGGAACAGCGGAACTAATCCCTCCTCGGCATTCCGCGTCGGAATCGACGGAAGCAAAATCACTTTGCCGGTTGTTTTGCCGACTATTACCCCACCGGCAGTGCCCGGCAATGCGCTGGTGCCCGGCGCCAACATTCCCTTCGTTCCCAGCTCGCAGGTGCAAGATCCGCAGTGGAAACCCGGTTCGCATAATGCCTGGGATTTCACTATTCAGCGCGAGTTGCCCGGCAGGAGCCGGGTGGAAATCGGTTACGTAGGGCACACCGCGCGAGACATCTATCAGGGTATCGATCTGAATCAGGTTCCGTTCTTCATGGTCGCCGGAGGACAGAGCTTTGCTCAGGCCTTCGATATTCTGGCGCAACAGATAGCCAGCAGGTCGGCCATTACGCCGCAGCCGTTTTTCGAAACGAGTCTGGCCGGAAGCAGCACATTTTGCGCCCCCAAATTCGCGAGCTGTACTGCCGGCGTGGTGGCCACTTTTGCCGGCGATATAACCAACCAGCGCGTGAGGAATCTATTTAATGGGATTCAATCTCAGTTCACATTCGGCCCAGCCAACAACGCGGCGACGCAGTTTACCAACTTCTTCTATTGGTCAAGCCTCGCCAGGTCCAACTACAACGCCGGGTTTGTTTCCTACCGCATTCGCGCGTACCAAGGCCTCACTCTGGATGCAAATTTCACCTATGGGCACAGCGTGGACAACGTCGGAGTGAATCAAGATACCGACCAGGCGTTCTCGAACAGTTACGATCCTCACTATGATTACGGAACGTCGCTGTTTGATCGCAAGTTCGTTCTCACGATGCTGGGCGTGTGGGAGCTGCCCTTCCATCCCCAGACCGGATGGCTGAAGCGAGCAGCCGGGGGATGGCAACTTTCGCCCATCCTCATCGTGGCCAGCGCGCTACCGTTGCGAGTCTTGGACGGTTCGGGCCAGGAATTTGGCCAGGCCGGTTTCAGCGCGGTTTCCGAAGCGGTTCGGATCGGTTCAGGGGGCGCGGAAGCCGGCCGCAATAGAGTTGTTCCCACCAGTGGCGCCGGTTCCAGCGCCAGCGGAACTGGGACGGGTTTGAACATATTCGCGGATCCCCAGGCTGTGTTCAACCAGTTTCGCCCCACGCAGCTAAGCGTGGATACCACCTCGCGCGGCGGCACGCTCCGAGGATTGAAATCTTGGAACCTGGATTTCGCCTTCGCGAAGAAGACCGTGCTGACGGAACGCACCAAGCTGACCTTCTCGGCGGAATTTTTCAACCTTTTCAACCATGTGAACTTCCTCGATCCCACGGCCAACTTGCAAAGCCCGCAAACCTTTGGAGTCATCACCACCCAAGGAAACGATCCTCGCCAGATCCAGCTCGGGCTGCGGCTGGATTTTTGAGCAAGTGGGCTTCGGGCCTGATAAAGGTTTTTTGAACGTTGCCGCTGAGGACATGAGAAAGAATCAATCTTGCGTTGGCCCTTCTGGCCGGCAAATTAGCGCTAAGAATGCGCGCGCTCCCAAAGTGGTCACGCAGGTCCCTGATCAGGCATGATCACTGGAATGACTTGCCGTCCATGCTTCCGGTAAATCCGAAAGTCTCGATCCAGTGTGAGCAGCACGCTATCTGAGATCTGCTCCGCCATCCGGACTAGACAGGCGTCGGCCAGAGACATGGGAAGATCGGCATGACGCTTGAGCAGCTTCTGGACGGGTGCAAGTTCCGCCTCCAGGCGAAATGGAATTGCGAGCAGTCCCCGTGCTAATAGTTCAAGCGCTGCCTGTTGTGCGGCTGGAAACTTGCGCAAAATAAAACACGTTTCGGATAGGACCGATTCGCACGTCAGCAGCGGCGGGGCGATATCGGCAAGACGCATCACCACCCAGTCGTGGTGCCAGTCCCGGCCATTCAGGTATGCGACCAACGGACCCGTATCCAGCAGCACGTTCCGTTTCACTGACCGTAACCGACCAGATGTTTCTTTGCGGTTGACAGGTCGGCCGGCCCGCGCACACAACCTGCAAGATCCTTAGACAGCTCTAGAAGAGATCCAGAAGCACCTCCCTCTCCGGTAGACAGATACCTCTCAATCGCCTCGCGAAGGAGGGAAGATTTGCTCACTCCTTTCCGGCGCACCGCGGCGGTCAACTCTGCGTCGAGCTTGTCGGGTAGCTTGAGTGATGTTGTCTTCATAATACCATACTGACAGATACATAATACCAGATGCTGGGGCGTTTTCAAACGACTTCATTTCCGGCTCGTAGTTCAGGCTGGGATCCGCTTCAAACTCTTCGCAAATGACTGCGCCGGCCGACAGTAACGAATAAGCCACCCTCCTGGCCGAGCGTGGCAATCCACCCGAGCTGCGCCAGCCAGGCCTCTAACCGCCAGTTGTCGGCGGCCGGAGCAAACAAATCCGCCTGGTCCTCGCCGACCAGCGCGCTCGGGTACGCTCGCACGTAGTCGACACCGTTCTCCTCGAACCAGGCCTGCACCTCAGCCAGAGTATGGCGGTGCTCCTCGGGATGTTGATACTGGTCGCGCAGCCACGCTTCCCGCCGGGCCGGCTCATTCTTCCGGTCGCGCAGGACGGGATCGAAAGGGATCAAGCGATACCCTGACAACCGCGCGACCACGCGCCGTAGTCGCAGGGGGATGCGCGCGAATGCGTTGTAGAGGCCCACGACGATCATTCCACCGGGGCGCGCAAGCGGCACGATTCGAGCGAACGACGCGCGTGGATCCGGTGTATGGTGCAAGACGCCAGACGCGTAAACCACATCGAACGCGCCGGCCCGCAGACCGGGACGGTGCAGGTCGGTCTCTAAGAACCATACCCTATCGAGTTTGAAGCGCCGCGCCGCGGCCGCGCCGAGCAGCAGCGACGCTCGCGTCAAATCGGCGCCAATCACTACCCGGTCGGCGCGAGCCAGGTACAGGCTCATCTGGCCGGTACCACACCCGATCTCCAGGACCCGGGCGTCGCCGGGGATCGCTTGGTCCAGCCGCCGCGCAAACTCGCTTCTCCCGGCGCGCGCGCGTAGCGATGCGAGGTTGTCGCGGGGAGGATAGCCGGGGAAAGGGGCATATTCGTAGAAGCGACGAACGGCCTCGGTGCGCGGGTCGCTTTGAAGGCGCAGGTTGGGAATTCCGTCCGGCGCTTCGTAGCGCGCGCCGCAGCCGCGGCATGACCAATCCGCCTCCAGCTCGCTCCCGCAACCCGGGCACACAAGTAGCTCCCGGAAGGCATCCACTTGTTCAGAAGATCGAGTAGATAAACGGAGCCAGCGCCTCAACGCTCGCTGCCACGACCAGCACCAGTCCCGTCAAGCATAGAAAGACTGCCAGCGGCAGGAGCCAGCGTTTGCCGGAGTCGCTTCGCCACAACCCGCCAGCCAGTTGTGCAATCGACCCGAACGCGCTGCCGAGCACGATCAGCTTGCGACGGATCCCGCCACGCTTCTTGATCATCCGACTTCCTCCTTCACTTTAGCCGGCCGCGATGCGCGCTTGGCCATTCGGGTCTGGCCGGCGACCAGTACATCGATCCCACAGCGCTGGAAGGTTGTGTATCCCTCGACCACGCGACTGACGATCGGTTCTCCGGCCAGGTTGAACGACGTATTGAGCAATACCGGAATACCGCTGCGCCGCCCGTAGGCTTCGAGAAGCTTGTGCAGCCGTGGCGCCATATCGCTCTCTAGGGCCTGCAGCCGCGCCGTGCCGTCGACGTGCGTGATCGCCGCCAGGTGCGTCCGCCACTCGGGCCGCACTGGAAAGACGCCCGACATAAAGCGCGCCAGGCGTGCCCCGCCCGGAGGCAACTGGAAGTAGCGGTCGGCCGCCTCGACAGGCACCACTGGCGCGAACGGCCGGAAATCCTCGCGGTACTTGATGTCACGGTTGAGCCGATCGCGCATCTCGACCGTGTGCGGCGCGGCG
>DASXTB010000165.1:0-17746 GCA_036505615.1 Acidobacteriota bacterium | reverse complement strand
GCGATTCAATCGAGCAACTTGTTGCACTACAGCCGCTCGGAACTCGGCTACATCTTCGCTCCCAAAAGTGTGGCGGTGATCGGCGCAACTGAAAAAATTGGAAGCGTAGGACGCACCGTTTTGTGGAACCTGCTCAGTAATCCCTTCGGCGGGCCTGTTTTTCCTGTCAATCCCAACCGGTCCAGCGTGCTTGGAATTCAGGCTTACCCGACGATTGCCGCAGTTCCTGAGAAGGTGGATCTGGCGGTTGTGGTCACACCCGCACCGACGGTTCCCGACATCATCTCTCAGTGTGCTGATGCGGGCGTCAAAGGCGCGGTGATCATCTCGGCAGGTTTCCGGGAGTGCGGCGAGACCGGTCTTAATCTGGAACGGCAGATCCTGGAAGAAGCTCGCCGGGGAAAAATGAGAATCATCGGCCCCAACTGTCTCGGGATCATGAATCCCATGACGGGCTTGAACGCCACATTCGCCAGCGCAATGGCCAAACCGGGGAGCGTGGGATTCATCAGCCAGAGCGGCGCTCTCTGCACGGCTATACTCGATTGGAGCTTTCGTGAGAACGTGGGCTTCAGCTCTTTCGTTTCGGTCGGCTCGATGCTGGATGTCGGCTGGGGCGATCTCATTGATTACCTGGGCGATGAGCCTCACACCAAAAGCATTGTCATCTACATGGAGTCGATCGGGGACGCGCGTTTCTTTCTCTCCGCCGCGCGCGAAGTCGCGCTCACCAAGCCGATTATCGTACTGAAGGCTGGACGCACCGGCGCAGCGGCCAAAGCAGCCGCGTCGCACACGGGCTCCCTTGCCGGAAGCGACGAAGTTCTAGACGCCGCATTTCGGCGCAGCGGCGTGCTGCGTGTCAACAACATCGCCGACCTGTTCTACATGGCCGAGGTGCTCTCCAAGCAGCCCCGCCCGGCAGGGCGCCGGCTGGCGGTTATTACCAATGCCGGTGGTCCCGGAGTGCTTGCCGCGGATGCCCTGATCTCAGGCGGCGGCGAACTAGCGCTCTTATCGAGCCGAACTACAGAGGAACTGAATCAGCTTCTTCCCGAACACTGGAGTCACAACAATCCGATTGACATCCTGGGCGATGCCAGCCTGGAGCGCTACGCGAAAACCTTTGAAATTGCCGCCCGGGACCCCAACAGCGACGGACTGCTCGTCATCCTGGCGCCGCAGGCGATGACCGATGCTACTCAAACTGCCGAACAGTTGAAGCGTTCGGTAACGAAGGGATCGAAACCAGTTCTTGCCTGTTGGATGGGTGGATCGGATGTGGCCGCCGGCGAGGCCATTCTCAATCAGGCCGACATTCCCACCTTCAGCTATCCGGACACGGCCGCCCGCGTCTTCAATTACATGTGGCGCTACAACGACAACCTGCGTGGGCTCTATGAGACGCCTGCTCTTCCTGCCGGATCCGATCAGGAAAGCGCTAATCGGATGCGGGTCTCCGAAGCCATTGAAAAGATTCGCAGGATAGGACGAACCATTCTCACCGAGGTTGAATCCAAAAAGATCCTGGCCTCATACGGTATTCCCGTCGTGGAGACGCGCGTTGCGCCCCAAGAAGAAGAGGCCGTGAAGATCGCCGAAGAGATCGGTTATCCGGTGGTGCTGAAGCTATACTCGGAAACAATCACCCACAAGACCGATGTCGGCGGCGTGCAATTGAACCTGGCAGACCAGACGGCTGTCAAGCGAGCATATCGTTCGATTCAATCTTCCGTGCAGGAAAAGGCCAGCGCTGGAGACTTCCTCGGTGTAACAGTGCAGCCGATGATCAGGCTGGACGGCTACGAAATCATCATCGGGAGCAGTCTCGATCCTCAGTTCGGACCAGTGCTACTTTTCGGCTCGGGCGGCCAACTGGTGGAAGTCTTTAAAGACCGAGCTCTGGCCTTGCCACCGCTTAATACTACGCTGGCCCGCCGGATGATGGAGCAGACTCGAATCTTTGCGGCTCTCAAAGGAACCAGAGGACGAGATCCGGTCGACCTGGCTGCACTAGAACAGCTCCTGGTCCGCTTCAGCCAGCTTGTGGTCGAGCAGCCATGGATCCGGGAGATCGATCTCAACCCTCTGATCGCGTCATCGAAACGGCTGGTCGCGCTGGACGCCCGCATGATCTTGCACGGGCGGGAAGTCGACGAAAAGAGCCTTCCGAAGCCGGCCATTCGGCCGTACCCCACTCAGTATGTGTGGCTTTGGAAGATGAAGGATGGAACCGAGGTTACCATTCGTCCCATACGACCCGAAGATGAGCCGCTGATGGTCAAGTTCCACGAAAGTCTGTCGGACCGCACCGTCTATACCCGTTATTTTTACCTGATCAATCTGAGCAAGCGGATCGCGCATGAGCGGCTGACGCGGATTTGTTTCGTCGATTATGACCGGGAGATGAGGCTGGTCGCGGATCAAAAAGATCCAAAGACAGGAACGCATCAGATCTTGGGATTGGGAGGGCTGACTCGATTTCACGGCATCCGGGAGGCAGAGTTTGCGCTGCTGGTCAGCGATCAATTTCAGGGGCAAGGACTGGGCACCGAGTTGCTGGGCCGGCTGGTGGAGATCGGCCGCGCCGAAAAGTTGCGACGCATCACCGCCGACATTCTTCCCGAAAATATTGAAATGCAGCGCATCAGTAAGAAGACCGGATTTCGCCTGCAGTATTCGGTTGAGGAGCGCGTAATGAAGGCGGAGATTGATCTGTCTTGAGGCCGGTGTGCTCAGTTAGAGAATCCGGTGACCGATCTGTGAAAAAAACGATTTCATCTGTACGGGCGACCCTATGTGGTCGCCCGTTTTCCAATAAGGGCACACGGGTCCGGGCGGCCACGCAGGGCCGCCCCTACAATCAAATTGATTCTTTCACAGCTTCCGGGCGGGTCCAGTCCATGTTTACGTTGCCGAGACCGGGCGCTGACGCACCCGGCTCCGACATGGGCGGGAAATGTCCAGACCAGGGTGCGGCAAAGCCGCAGCGCATTCAAATCTGTCGCACCCTGAAACATGCTGGTCGATTGACTGCTCATGATACGACTGATGGCTCAATCTGTTCATGGGCCGCGCGCTCCAGTAGACTGCGCACGTCTTCATCGCTGATTTCCGGCAGTTCTTCATACCACCGCTCAACACCAAACGGCACCGGCTTGAGAACAGAGACAAACTGGTCGACTTCGTCGCGAAGTTCATCACAAGTTTCAGCCGTGGAAACGGGAGCTGCCACGACGATGGTCGCTGGACGCCGGGAACGCAGTGCAATGACAGCGGCGCGCAGGGTAGAACTGCTTGCGAGACCGTCGTCTACCAGAATCACAGTCTTACCTTTGAGCTCGGGCTCGGTTCGGTCGCCGCGACAGGCCCTCTCGCAGCGCTCCAGCTCCTGCTGCTCGCGCGCGGTCACCAGTTGCACTACGCTCTGGGGGATGTGGAAATACTGAACCACGTCGTTGAGAACGCGCGCGCCTCCTGTGGCGATGGCGCCGAATATCAGCCCTTCACAGCTCGGAACAGCCAGTTTTCGGACCATGAAGACATCCATCGGGGCATTAAGCGCCCTGGCCACCTCAAAGGCAACTGGGGCGCCGCCTGGCGGCAGCGCCAGCACAACCACATTTGGATGGTGGGCATAAGCCAGCAGCCGATTGCTTAACAACCGGCCTGCTTCACTTCGATTCTTGAATTGCATAGGTGTCACCCCCCTTTTTCTTCTTCAGGTGCACGTCCATTGAAGTTTGACTTCGAAGCACTATCGAGGCTATTCGTAACCTGTCAACTCAATCACGGGCCCACCAAACGTGAGCCAGCTTGTTCTCATGCGAGAAAACATATTGCACGGTTCCACCGAAGGTTTATTGTAGCTCGTGTCCGAGCCGCTGCGCCAAATGCTCGGTCGTCGTTTTCACAGTGATTTGCCGTATGCCGCTCCTCTCCCATCCCAAGATTCGAGCCAGAGGATTGTTCTCGGTCGCGCGGTTTGCCGCGTTGCTCAACAGCCGTTCAATTTCCTCGCGATGCAGGGATAAAAACGTCCCGTCCAGATGTACAAAACCTCTCGGGAGAGCTTCGCGCTGCTGCCGGCAAGCGGGGCAGAGAGTCGGGAAGGCGAGCCCCAGAGAAGGCCTCTTTTTGCGCGGGACGTCGCGCGCGTTCGTCCAATGCTGGTGGAGATAAAACGTTCCGCGCCCCTTGCAGACCAGCGGTTCAAGTGCATGACGCATCGGGCGCAGCCCCTCTTCGTGATCAACACGTTTAGTGAATGTCGTATTGGTATAGCGTTTATTGCTCCGCATTCGACACCTCGACAGGCTTCGGAGAACTAGTAAGCAAAGGACGTGCCTGCAGGACTTGAGAGGTTTTTCGTTATCACCAGGGTGCACTGTGGGTTAAATCACGCACGGTTAGCGCGAGGACCCCCATCCCGGGGGCGCTTCCCGAGACCATCTAGGCGGTCAATCCACTGGTTTATGTATTGCGTGCACGGCAGGGAGGAAAAGTGGAGAAAGAGAGGAAGATATGAAATTCAAACGATTCAAATACGACTGCAACGTGGTTTGGCAGGACGACCGGCGGGGTTTTGTCAGTGCGAAGAATCTGGCCCCAATTTCCATGTCGGCGCCACCCGAATTCAAGGGCCATGCGGGCTTTTGGACACCGGAACATTTCTTTGTGGCCTCGGTCAATGCTTGCTTCTGGCTGACATACGTCGGTATCGCCGAAAAGAAAGGCCTGAAGTTGCGCGACTTTGTCTCGTTCGGTGAAGGTTTTCTTGACTTCCAGGAAGGCGGCTATGCCTTCACAAAAGTAGAGATATTTCCCGAAATTCAGGTCGAAAGTGAGGCAGATTTGCCGCTGGCAAAACAGATTGTTCACGAAGCGGAGAAAGGATGTCTGGTAGCCCGCTCTGTCAGGTGTGAGGTTGAGGTTTTGCCGAAGATTACCGTCAGCTCTTTGGTAGCGGAAGAAATCTGCTGATGTTGAATGCTTGTGAGTTGGAAATCGACCTTTTTTGTAAGGGACTCCGCATTGCTCCCTCAGCGTCGTGCTATGTTCAAGAGGCCCGACGCACTCGAGCCGGCCTGGGAAGCGGCTTGGAGTTGGTTGTTCCTGGAACTTTCAAGGACGTGTGGGTGAACGCTCCGGTGGTGGAGGGATTTGCCGCCCGCTCACCCTTTGTTTTGCGCTGGCAATCAGGTTCGTTCTTTATTGAAGATGAAGCCCATTGGTTCCAGTACCCCGTGCAAATCCCACCTGCGCCGGAATGGTATGGCTGGCGAACCTCCGACGGAGTGCCGATGAATCAAGTGGCGATCCTCCAGGGAACGTATCTGGGAGTTTATATCGGCCCGGTGTGCCGTTATTGGACGGCAGAGTCGCCGGAAAATTGCGCCTTCTGCACTACCGGGCTGAACGTCGGATCCAGCGAAGTGACGCACAAAAGCGTGCGCGATGTCATAGAGACCTGCATTGCGGCCCGCGAAGTTTCGGGGACAACGTTTGTTCACTTCAACAGCGGCTACCAGGGAGGGCGCGATTTGAAAATGGCGCGCGCCTTCGTGAAAAAGGTGAAAAAGAATACCGGCCTGCTGGTGGGAGTGCAGCTCGCTCCAGTTGCGGAACTTGATCAGTACGATGAGCTTATCGACTTGGGAGCCGATCACTTTTCATTTTGCTTCGAATTCATGAATCAGGACTATTTTCGGCGACTCTGTCCCGGCAAGCACCGAACCCTGGGCCAGCAAGCCTTCTTCAAGGCGATGGAGTACACCGCTGGAAAACTTGGCAAGGGTCGTGTCAGCGGTGAAATCATCGCAGGAGTCGAGCCAATCGGCGATACGTTTCGGGCGATTGATCGCATCACCGATTGCGGCGCCTTTCCCACGGTCTGCATTTTCCGGCCACTCCGGGGTTCCAGAGTGGAAGACGATCCGCCTGCGCGCTATGAAGAGATGAGGGCTGTCTTCCAATACATGATTGAAAGTTGCATCCGTAAGCGCGTCCCTATCGGGATTGCGCCCAATATTGAAGTAAGCCTGGTGGTGCAGCCGACCGACGCGCTTTATCTTGCCCCGCGGACCTTGGGAACGGGGGTATACCGATTGTACAACAGCGTCCTATCAACACTGATGCGGCCCTTCTTCTATTGGAAGATGCGACATCCCGCTCCGGCGCCCGCGCTATAAGCAGACTGTTAACGCCGCACAAGCACGAGTGCCCGGCAAGGGAGGAAGAGGTCGATGAGACACACGCGCAGGAATTGCTTGGAAAGGGAGGCGTCATAGGCAAGATCGTGCTTGTGCGCAACGGGTCCTCGCTTGAGTCAGAAGCGGCGTAACAACGGCATGCGCGGCCGGCACTTCGCGCCGCCGCTGATGCCGAGAGTTGACCCATCATGTTTTGGTTGCCGCTGCGTTGCTTCGCGCTCTTCGTGGCTTTGTGGCACCAGTCTTGCTTCTTCATCCAGTGGAGTTGTACCAAAGGGAGGGATCTACGATGTTGACAGCGCTGGAATTAGAGGAATTGACGAGCCGTTTGCATCAGGTAGTCTGCACCATCTGCACTGATCGCAAGTCCGACGGCAGTTGTGGGCTTACCGAGATGGAACAATGTCCGATCTGGATGCATCTGCCGCGACTGGTCGAGATAACCAATTCAGTCAAGAGCAACCGCATGGAGGATTATTCGAGGAAACTGCGCGAGGAGGTGTGCTCCATTTGCCGAAGCGCACAACTTCCGCGTGGCGAATGCGATGTTCGTGATGAAGGACATTGTGCCCTAGACGCATATTTGCTGGTGATCATCCAGACGATCGAAGATTTTCTTGCGGAAAAGTCTCGCGCGGGAACGCTACCCGTCTGATCTTCGATGTTGTCCCCGCCATGGGTTGGAATTGTGGGAGCAGGCATTTCCGGTTTGGCTGCCGAAGGCTGTCTGGGGGGTCGAAAATGCCCGGACAATGAGAAAATGGAATAGACACGCATGAGCTACGGCGCTTATCTCATCTTGGTTTGGTTGCACTTGTTGGCCTCGATTATTTGGATCGGCGGCATGATGTTTTTTGTCCTGGTCCTGGCTCCCTACACGCGGCGGCCGGAACAGAGGGATATCGCGATTTCACTGGTCCGATGGACTGGCATGCGCTTTCGAACCATAGGGTGGATCTGTATTGCCCTGCTCGTGCCGACGGGTTTCTTCACGCTGGCTTTTCGTGGGTTTGGCTGGAGGGATCTGGCGAGCGAAAGTTTCTGGAGCGGTTCATTCGGACAGATCCTTGCCATTAAGCTATCTTTTGTCGCACTAATCCTGTTATTCAGCGTGCTGCATGATTTCGTCATCGGCCCACGCGCCAGTGTTCTTGCCCAGGCAGATCCGAACTCACCTGCTGCCGCGCGTCTGAGACGACAGGCGGCATGGATAGGACGGTTTAATTTATTAGTAGCTCTGATAATTGTGTGGTTTGGCGTGATGCTGGCGAGAGGTGGCTAGAGAGTATCGAAGCCGATCCGTAAACTGCCTTCCTGCAAGTACAAGCCATCTGGCTTCGGAAAGCGCCTGTATCGAATAACTGGTTTCCAGTCTAAAGAATTTTGGCGCGGCGCCGCGTTAAAAGACCCAATCGTGGGGAAATACACTCTCTTCAATTGTCATCCTTCATGCCTCAGGGTTATCCCTGTCCTATCGAGTCGCTATCGATTCCTTTGTTACAGGAAACTAGAAGTTTTTTTCGTCGGTGGTTTGTGAGTCCTAACCGGTTGTGTGGAATAGATCCATGAAATTACGGTTTTGCACCCGATCTTGCTTAGTTATTGGCCAGGAGATGAACCATGAGCATAACCCTTGAGGAAACTCCGGCCCGGACGGAAATCTTACCCAGTCCGTCTGCGATTGATTTTGGAAAGGCTCCGTTTGTAGCGATTTGGGAAACCACACGTGCCTGTGATCTGGCCTGCAGGCATTGTCGGGCGGAAGCGATTTCCCTGCCGCTCCCGGGTGAATTGACCACCGAGGAGGGATTTGCCGTACTGGACGAGCTGGCCTTGATGGGCACGCCGATCTGCGTGCTGTCGGGTGGGGATCCGGCCAAGCGCAGCGATCTGTGCGCCCTGATTCGTCATGGAAAAAACTCGGGCATGCGCATGGCAACCATTCCTGCGGCCACTCCGCTGTTGACACGCGAGTTGGTGGAAAATCTGAAAGACGCCGGTCTTTCTCAAATGGCGCTGAGCCTGGACGGACCAACACCGGAAGTTCATGACAATTTCCGGGGCACACCGGGAGCCTTTGACCGCACGCTTGAGGGAAGCATTTACGCTGCTGAGGTCGGGCTGCCGCTTCAGATCAATACGGTTTTCAGCGCCTACAACGCACATTATTTCGACTCGATGACCCAGTTGGTTCGCTTGCTTGACGTCGTCTTCTGGGAGGTTTTTTTCCTGGTTCCGATGGGGAGGGGAAAGGAATTAGGGCAGTTGAATGCCGCCCAATTCGAAGCGCTGTTCGCCAAACTGGCAGATTTTGCGCACAGCGTGAAGTTCATTGTCAAGGTGACCGAAGCGCCGCACTACCGCCGCTACTTGATGCAGCAACGTCGTCTCATGGAATGCGGGAGGAACGATCCAAGGTGCTTTACTGCCGGCGTTCCCAGATTTTACCGCGGGCAATTACCGGCGCACATGAGGCGCGATTTTGGGCCAGGTGGAAGCATCGGTCTTGCCCCTAAGGGTGTAAATTCCGGCAACGGCCATCTCTTTATCAGTTATTGCGGCGACATCTGTCCCAGCGGGTTCCTGCCTCTGGCGTGCGGCAACATTCGAACCCATTCGATTGCAGGCGTGTATCGCGGGCACCGTGTCTTCTGCGAATTGCGCAACCCGGATTTACTGCGAGGCAAGTGCGGAGTCTGTGAATTTCGCAACATCTGCGGCGGGTCTCGGGCGCGCGCCTATGCCATGGCTGGAGACTACCTGGCCGAAGAGCCCTTCTGTGCTTACCGACCAAACGGGTCAGCTTGCCCCGAGCAATATGCCAGCTTCACTTGAATGAATAATGGGACACGAATGGCACAGCCATCATTTTTGGACAGGGATTACACTGACAACACGGAAAAGTTCTAGCCACGTTAACTAGCTGATTCCCTGTACCCGTCAGATCGCGGCCGTTATTTGACCTGCGACTTGCGACTTGCGACTTGCGACCTGCGACTTACGACTTGGCAGGGTGGCCTTTCCTGTTTGTCCCGATATTTTATGCCTGGATTTTGTACTTCTTTATCTTGTAGCGCAGTGTATCGCGGGAGATGTGAAGCATCTTTGCGGCGTTGGTCTTGTTGCCGTGGGACATCTGTATCGCTTGCGAGATCAGTAATTTCTCCACCTCGTAGAGAGAGACCCCTTTAGCTGGGAGACGCCATTCGCCGTCTCCGGCGGCGGTCAATGGAATGTTGGCAGAGATCCGGATGGGGAAGTGCTCGCTGTCCAGATAATCGGAATCAACCAGAATCATGGCCCGTTCCACCGCGTTTTTCAATTCTCTGACGTTGCCCGGCCAGTGATATTCTTCCAGCATCTTCTCGGCCTTTTTGGTAACGCCTCGGATAGACTTCTTGAACCGCGAGTTGTAAAGCGCGATGAAATGTTTTAGCAGCACCGGGACATCTGTCTTGCGCTCACGCAACGGCGGAAGGGTTATGGGGATAATTGCCAGTCGATAAAACAAATCTTCACGAAATCCTTTCTTCTTCACCAGATCTTCAAGGTTTTTGTTGGAAGCGGCAATCACGCGCACGTCGATGGGAATGTCTTTGACACCTCCAATGCGGCGCAACGACTGATCCTCCAGGACGCGCAGCAACTTGGCCTGCAGATGCAGCGGCAATTCACCAATTTCATCCAGAAACATGGTCCCGCCGTCGGCCAGTTCAAAGAGGCCCTTCTTGGTAGCCCGCGCGTCCGTGAAGGCACCTTTTTCATAACCGTACAACTCACTTTCCATGAGCGTTTCCGGCAGCGCTGCGCAGTTTTGAATTATCAGCGGCTGCCGGGCCCGGGGGCTATCGTAATGGAGCGCCTTAGCTACCAGATCCTTGCCGGTTCCGCTCTCGCCCTCAATCAGTAGCGTGTTTGTCTCGCTGGCTGCCAGCTTGCGAACTAATGCCTTGGCTTCCTGAATCGCGGGAGAATCGCCGACGATGTTCTCGATGGAGTACTCGGCCTTGATTTCGGATGTGACCCTCTCTACCGCTGTGCGCAGGCTGTGCGACTCGAGGGCGTTCTTTAGAGTATTTTGCAGTCGCTCGAAGTTGATGGGTTTGTCCAGGTAGTCGAAAGCGCCCAACTGGAGGCAGCGCACGGCGTCCGAGACGGTGGCGTGTCCGGTGATCATGAGCACCGGGAGTTCCGGCCATTGATTCTTTATCCGGATCAACAGTTCCATTCCGCCCAGGTCGGGAAGGCGCATGTCCAGCGTCACCGCATCGGGAGAATGGCTGTCAAGAACCTTAAGCGCCACAGAACCGCTTTCCGCTTCGATCACGCTGTATCCCCAGCTTTCCAGCTTCTGGCGCAGAGAGTGGCGTAAAAGCCGTTCGTCATCGACCACCAGGACGGTCTTTGACATTTCTATTTCCCTCGAGGCAGCCTGATTTCAAACCCGTTTCCGGCGGGCAGAAGCCTGAGGCTTCCTTCCATTACAGCCAGCCAGCGTTGGGCTATAGCCAGGCCCAGTCCGGTCCGGCCCGCCTTCGTTGAAAAAAAAGGCTCGAAAATGTGATCAGCGATTTCTTGCTCTAAAGGAGCGCCGCTGTTGGAAACCTGAATGACTACGTTTCCTTTCTCCGCGCGTCCGTCCACGGTTACCAGGTCGGCGCCCGCATCGATGCCATTTTGAAACAGCTCCGCCAGCACCCTTTGGACCATCGAGATATCCGCGCTCACTTGCAGCGCCACCGGGGCGGCCACTCGGACAGTAAAGCCTGCCGGCTTCTGCCTAAGCTGATCGAACACGGATTCCACCATTGCATCCAAAGAAAACGTCTCGGGCTGGGGCTTGGGGCAGATGCTGAAATCGATAAACTGTTTCAATACACGATCAATCTGCTCTATCTCATCGCCAACCTCACCCAAAACCTCGTGACCCTGCGGCGAGAGACTCTCTGTTCCCTTCAACACTTCCAGGGCGGCTTTGATTCCGGCCAGCGGATTGCGAATCTCGTGAGACAGCCGCCGCGCCACCTCGATTTGAGAAATGGTGGCAGCTTTTAGCGTATTTGCTTTGCTGGTACGGCTGGAGAATCGTCTTGCCTTTGCCGCGGACTGTTTAGCCACGGCAATCATACTATCAACCCTGGTGCCCCTTTGCGCGCTAATTTGGTCATTTGACCCAACCGTGGAGGAGGCTCCCGCTCGGTCGAGGGCACATCTGTGGCACTGAAGTTGCTAACTCAGTTTCATTGTGGAAAAAAGGGTCCGCAGATCCGTCACGGATTCAATTCTGGTGAACCGGTCTCCAGAGGTCGTTTTCGAGTTCCTCCGCTGTGTGGGAAACGTGAGCAGCTGGTCCTGGTTCCGGAATGTTGTTCCGATTGATGCCAATTTGTACCAGGCTGAAGATCTGGATGGGGTGTGCCGCTTTTTCTGGACTGAAGACAGAAGGCACTTACGCCTGATTTTGCACCACACAGGACACAAAGACAGCCCGTGCTTGGTGCTTTCTGTTTCAGGCGCCAATGAGGGCAGTGTTGTTCATTTTCAGTTTTCCAGCTACAAAATCTCCGCACCCTGCCGCCGGCAGCTTGTGACGCAGATGAATGCGATGAAGGCTGCGATTGAATCCTTGACAATTGAGACACAGGTCCGAGCTTCACGGTGAACAGGTGAACTCGATGACCAGCCAATTTTCTTCTTTCTGTGAAGCCATTAGGGAGCGGGTAGTCGCGTCCGTTCGCGCCGGTGATAAAATGCGGAACCTGGACCAAGGCGTGACTATGGAAACCTTCCGGGAAATCAAGCGATACATGCATTTCTCTGACGAGGATGTATCCGTCTTGAAGAAGCTTGGCCCGACAATGCAACCTTATCTGAAGGAAATGGCTGAGCGGTTTTATGCGGAAATTCCCAACCATCCGGAGGCGTTTAAAATCTTCACTGGGCCGGAGCAAATCAATCGACTGAAGCAGTCGTTGCAGCGCTGGGGGGCCGGACTGTTCGCTGGTATTTACGATGAAAATTACGTGCAGGAGCGGTACCTCGTGGGGCACACCCATGTTCGCATCAACCTTCCGCAAAAATACGTAGTCAGCGCCATGGCGCTGGTGCGGGAATTTTTGCACCAAGTGGTTAATCGAGAAATCAAAGATATTCCCTTCAGAATGCAGGCGCACATCAGCCTTGACAAGGTCCTCGACCTGGATCTTAACCTGATGTGCGAGGCATATTTCAAGTCGAGTGTTCAGGCGCTGAAAGAAATAAACCAGAAACTGGAAGAAGCCAACCGAAAGCTGATCGAATCAAGCCAGTTCAAGAGTGAATTTCTGGCCAGCACGTCCCATGAGCTTCGCACACCCCTGAGCTCCGTTCTGGGTTTCATCCGGCTGGTGCTCGATGGGGTTTGCCAATCTCGCGAAGAGGAGATGGATCTGCTTAACGATGCCTTTCATGCTGCCGAACATTTGCTCTCCATCGTCAACGATCTGCTGGACGTAGCCCGGATTGAGGCTGGCAGACTGGAAATTCAGAGCCGACGTACAGAAGCGAAACCTATCTTGCAGCAGGTCATTTCGCTTACGGCAGTGCAGGCTGAACAGAAATCAGTAAAGCTGATAGACAAAACGGACTCCATTGCCCTTCCGACAGTTTGGGGAGACTCCGAACGTTTAAAGCAGGTGTTCATAAACATCATTGGTAATGCAGTGAAGTTCACCGATCGTGGGTCGGTGACCGTCAACGCGCAAGTGGATGACAAGTTTGTGGAGTTTAAGGTGGAGGATACAGGGGTCGGCATCGCAAAAGAGAGGCAGGCGGAATTATTTGAAAAGTTCAAGCAAGTGGACAGCTCTCTTAAACGCCGGTATGGGGGAAGCGGCCTGGGACTTGCGATAAGTAAGCATTTGGTTGAGCGTATGGGCGGAAAGATTCAGCTCCACAGCGAGGGGCTGGGTTTGGGAACAACAGTGACATTCACTATTCCGGTATACGTCCAGTGAAGAAACAGTCCATTCTCGTAGTTGAAGATAATGCGCTGATCGTAAAATTTTATCGGATGGCGCTGGAGCGCCAGGGAGGTTATAAAGTATATACCACCGAAGATGTAGACGAGATCCTCCAACTGGTGCGTTCCGGAGAGATTGATCTGGTGATACTGGACATCTCGCTGTCCAACGCCCATTACCAAAACCGGAAAATGGATGGGATTGAAATCGCTGGATTGATTCGCCAAGATCAGGCGACTGCTCGCATTCCGATCCTGGTTGCTACTGCCCACGCCATGGAAGGTGATCGCGCGAAGATCATCGCCGCGACGGGCGCCAACGGATACCTGGAAAAGCCGATTTATGATTCCAGGAAGTTGATTTCCGAAGTGGAGAGTCTGCTTTCAACTAAAGAGTGATCCCAGCCAAGAAAACAAGAAGTTTGCAACTTGTTCCCCGTGGGTCGTCCTCCTTGATTGGCAGGCCTTTTTTAGACTATGACTGCTAGCCCTGCGTTATTTGACCCAGTTCTTGAGGCATATTTCCCGGTCCAGGTCGAGCTGTCTGAGCGGTCAGAGGGCGTCTGAAATGGTTTGCCAATTGCTCCTCTGACAGGGGAGGATAATTATGAAGCGTCATCCAAAACTGCAGAAGCTATCCGAGGAACACCAAAACGCACTGGTGGCGGCCATGGCCTTGAAAGGAGAGCGGACGCTGCCGCAGGAGCTGGGATGGCCTTCAGAACCGGACAAGAAACGGGACCGGTTCCTTCGATTCGCTGAAGACCACCTGTTTCCACATTTTAAAGAGGAAGAGTCAGAGATCTTCCCCCTGGCTGAGGTCTATTCAACCGAAGGCTGGCATTTGTGCGAGAGGCTTAGCATGGAGCACCAAATTATAAAGCAACAGATCCGGCTGCTTCGCCTGGCAAAAGGCGCCGATCTCGCCAAACTTCTGGTTGAGCTTGGAAATAATTTGGAAGAGCACGTCCATAGGGAAGAGCGGGAGCTGTTCGAGTTGCTGCAAAAGGTCATCCCAGAGTATGAAATGCGTGAGAACTGAGCGACGATGTTCGGGACCATCAATCTTCGCACATTAATATCGGCGCTCGTCACGACTGCTGTCCTGGTATTGCTGGTAGTGGCGGGCTCCCGGAACTTGCAAAATTTCGATTCCGCCCTTGTGGGCTATCTGTTTGCCATAATCTTTGCGGTCTTTGGAATCACCTATCGTTATTCAGTCTGGCTGCAACGCCCACCGACGCACATGTACTGGAAGCGAGGCTGGCAATTGTTGTTTTCGCGGCAGCTCTTCTCCCGGAGCAAAGCGTTTGCGAAAAATCTTACGGTCGACTACCTAGCCCAGCGTTTCATCAAGCGGCGGGCCTGGTCTCGCTGGGCTGTCCATTTCCTGATCGCCTGGGGTTGCCTGCTGGCGTTCGCCATCACGTTCCCGCTGGTCTTCGGCTGGATGCATTTTGAAACTGTGCCGGACAACCCGTTCCGGTACAGGGCGTTCCTTTTTGGTTTTCCTACTGCGGCCTTCAATGTGAAATCGATTCTGGCGTGGAACATTTTCCACGCGCTCGACTGGGCGGCAGTGATGGTGATTTGCGGTGTGATTTTTGCCGTGAAAGCTCGATTAACCGACTCGGGTCTGATGGCAACACAGACCTTCGCCCGCGACTGGCTCCCTTTGATTATTTTGTTTGCTGTCTCCGTGACGGGTTTGCTTCTGACAGTCAGCGCGATGTGGATGGGAGGAGCGTATTACGGCTTCCTCGCCCTGACGCACGCGATCACAGTCATCTTCTTTCTGATCTGGCTCCCTTTTGGAAAATTCTTCCACATATTCCAACGTCCCGCCCAATTGGGTGTGTCGGTGTACAAGCAGGCAGGCAATGAGACAGAAGCTCAGGTGTGCGTTCGTTGCGGCAATGTTTATGCTTCCCGACTGCATGTTCAGGATCTGAAAAATGTGCTGGAGCAACTCGGTATGGATTACCGCTACGAGCAGCGAGGTCATCACCAGGATCTCTGTCTTGCCTGCAAGCGCGCGCTGGTGGCAGAGACGCAATCGAAGGTGAGCGGGAGACAGTGGTTGTAAGGGGCTAGTTGCGCGTAACAGCGAAATCAGTAGCGCCATTGGCTGTCAGCCGCCAGCGATCAGCCGTCCGCAAAAAGCGCGTTGTGGTATAGAAAGAAATGGCCAAGCTGCCCCAGGATGAACGGCAAATAATTGAGCGTTTCGGCCCACACCTTAACTATCCGACCGTGGGAGGCTCGCCCGGACGCGATACCACTGATCGGCTGGTAAAGACACACTGTTGTTTTTGCGGAATGCAATGTGGCATCCAACTGAAGGTGAAAGACAACCAGGTAATCGGGTTTGAGCCCTGGGAGGACTTTCCTTTTAACGAAGGCAGACTTTGTCCTAAGGGCGTGCAGCGTTATCTGCAGAACAACCATCCTGATCGATTGCTGCGGCCGCTGATTCGCACTGAAAGCGGTTTTAGGCCTGCCAGCTGGCAAGAAGCGATGACCGCAACTGCTTCGCAAATTCAATCGATCCAGAATCGGTACGGCAAGAATGCTTTCGCCATGCTGTCGGGCGTTTCGCTCAACAACGAAAAGTCTTACCTGGTAGGAAAGTTCGCGCGCATTGCTCTTCAGACGGCCAATCTGGATTACAACGGACGGCTTTGCATGGTGAGCGCCGGAGCTGGCAACAAAAAGGCGTTTGGTATCGATCGAGCTGCCAATCCCTGGAGCGATCTGCTCCACACCAAACTCATTGTCATCGCCGGCAGTAACGTAGCCGAGTGTTTCCCCACGCTTATCGATTATGTCTGGAAGGCCAGAGACAGAGGCGCGAAGCTGATTGTGATTGATCCGCGCGAGACGCCGGTGGCCCGGAGCGCGGATCTTTTTCTGCCGATTCGTCCGGGGAGTGATTTGGCCTTGATGAATGCCATCCTGGATCTGCTGATTCGCTGGAAGCGGATCGACCAGGAATTCATCGCCCACCACACCCTTGGTTTCGAAGGGGTGCGCCAGGCAGTGGCTGAAATGAGCTTAAGTCAAGCGGTCGAATTGACGGGCCTCTCAGAAGGCCAGATTGTGCAGGCAGCGCACATGTGGGCCGACGCGGGAAAAAGCATCCTGCTGCACGCGCGCGGCCTGGAGCACCACAGCAAAGGTGTGGATAATGTACTCAGTTGCATCAATCTGGTTTTAGCAACCGGCCGCATTGGGTGCGTCGGCTCCGGCTACGGTACCATCACCGGCCAGGGAAACGGACAGGGAGGACGCGAGCACGGCCACAAGTGCGACCAACTGCCCGGCAATCGTGACATTGAAAATCCTGAGCACCGGGCGCACATCTCTCAGGTTTGGGGCATTCCTGAATCCGAGCTGCCTCGAAAGGGGCTGACCGCCCAGGAAATCGTTGACGCCATCCACTCCGGGGAGATCAAAGGGCTGCTGACTATCTGTTTTAATCCACTGGTTTCGCTTCCCGATACACGGCACACTCGCGAGGCGCTGGAGCGATTGGAGTTTTACGCGGCGATTGACTTCTTTCTCAACGAAACGGCGCGCCACGCCGATGTGGTGCTGGCCGGATCGCTGCATGAGGAAGATGATGGAACCAATACCAGCGCAGAAGGCAGGGTGATCCGGTGCCGGAAGGCCGTGGATCCTCCCGGCGAGGCGCGGGAAGATTGGAAAATCTTGTGCGATCTGGCGGAACGGCTGGGTCGCGGGCAATATTTCCAGTACAAGAATCCTGAAGAGGTCTTCAACGAACTGCGAGTCGCCTCTCGCGGCGGGACTGCGGACTATTTCGGTATCACATACGAAAAGATTGAGAACACCTACGGCGTGTTCTGGCCCTGCCCTTCCGAAAACCATCCCGGAACGCCGCGCCTTTTTGAGGACAAGCGCTCCTATTTTCCGGATGGAAAATTTCGCTTCAACGCTGTTCGCTATCGACCGTCGGCGGAAGAAACAGATACCGAATACCCCATCATCTTGACTACGGGCAGAGTCGTTTCGCAATACCTGAGTGGGACGCAAACGCGCCGCATTGGGATGTTGGTAGACCAGTATCCGGAGCCGCTGCTGGAGATCCATCCGGACCTGGCCGGGCAGTACGGAATCAAGACCGGAGACAGGGTTCGCGTGGCCAGCCGCCGGGGCAGCATGGAACTTCCGGCGCTGGTTACTCGGACCATCCGCTCCGATACGGTATTCATTCCCTACCACTGGCCGGGACACAAAGCAGCCAATCAGTTGACCCACCGCGCCCTCGATCCAATCTCAAAAATCCCCGAGTTCAAAGTGAGCGCTGTTCGGCTGGAAAAAGTGAGCGCATGAGTGACATGGAATTCTTCATCGATCCTCAGCGCTGCATCGGCTGCCATGCCTGTGAGATGGCCTGCGCTGAATGCGGGACCCATCCGGGCGTTTCCATGATCCACGTCGATTATGTCGATCGGGCTGCATCTACGCAGACTGTGGCTACCGTCTGCATGCACTGCGAGGACCCTACCTG
>DASXTB010000164.1:0-24940 GCA_036505615.1 Acidobacteriota bacterium | reverse complement strand
GAGAAGATCTCCGTTCGGTGGTCAACGCCAGCATCAACCAGACGCTGAACCGGACGGTCACGACTTCAGGTTTGACGTTCCTCTCGGTGATGGCTCTTTACCTTTTTGGCGGCGAAGTGCTCAACGGTTTTTCGTTTGCCTTGGTAGTGGGGATCATTGTAGGGACGTATTCCTCCATCGCCATCGCGGCTCCCATTCTGGTATGGTGGCAGTCACTTTGGGCGTTCAGAAAAGTCGCCCTAAGGCGGGCGTAAGTTATTGAAACAATATGCTACAATGAAGTGTCCAACGATAGCCAAAAGGAGCTGCTTTTGTCTTGACTTGGTTTTGGGTGGATAGTAACATTCGCGCGGTTTAAAAAGCCGTCTCCCCCAAAAAAATCAAGGCAGAGAAAGGATTACAGATGTTTGATAATCTGCTGGAATCTTCCTCACAACGCCAAAAAACTAAAAGACCCACAACCATTCTGATTTCTTTGATCGTTCACGCGATCATCATCTTTGTCATTATCATTATTCCGCTGATCTATTATCAAGCATTGCCGACGCAAGAATTGCTGACATTTTTGGCAGCGCCTCCACCGCCGCCGCCGCCCCCTCCGCCACCACCGCCGGCCCAACCTAGAGTCGAACCTAAGGTAATAAAGGAAGTGCGCGTCACCAACTTTGAGGTCCCCAAGGAAATCCCGAAAGAAATCCCGAAAGAACGCACCGACGTGCCCGAGATCTCCAGCGTAGTGGCGGGCCCCACCGGTGGAGTTCCGGGCGGGGTTCCCGGAGGAGTCGTCGGCGGAGTTCCTGGAGGCGTGGTAGGAGGTGTTTTGGGAGGAATTCCGGCTCCGGCTCCGCCGCCACCGCCGAAAGTTGAGAAAAAAGAACCGATCCGAGTAGGTGGAAACGTTCAGGCCTCCAAGCTGGTCAACCGGGTCGAACCGGTGTATCCGGAGTTGGCCAAGCGCGCCCGTGTATCTGGAACTGTAGTCTTGCAGGTTCTGGTGGACGAGCAGGGGGGGGTGGCTGACATCAAAGTAATCAGCGGGCATCAACTGCTCAGAGACGCTGCGCTATCCGCTGTACACCAATGGCGTTACTCGCCAACATTGCTAAATGGCGAGCCGGTGAAAGTAATCGCGACGGTTACGGTTCAATTTGTCCTGAAATAATTCAGACCGCTGTTGTCTTAAAATCGGGAGGGGGAAGTCCATGAATGTAAGTCTCGTAGCGATGTGGGCTCAGATGGGGGTTCTGGCCAAGGGCGTCGTGGTCGTCTTGGCTATCATGTCTGTTTGGTCGATTGGGGTCATGGTGGAGCGTTTCATCACCTTTAGCCAGGCGCGCAAGCAGTCTCGCGAATTTGCTCCAGCCGTGGCGGAGGCCTTGAAGAGCGGGCGCATTGATGAGGCAATCAGCATCGCCGACCAGCATCCGAAAAGCCATCTTGCCAAAGTGGTTTCTGCGGGCCTGCAGGAGTTTCAGGCTCATGTCTCCAGCAAGGATATTCCGGGAGAGACAATCGAGGCCTCGCGTAGAGCCTTACAGCGCAACACAGCCATCGGGATAGAAGAGCTGAAGCGCGGCCTGGGGACGCTGGCTACTGTGGGAAGCACCGCGCCTTTCGTAGGCTTGTTTGGAACAACGGTAGGCATCATCAATGCTTTTGCAGGAATGAGTTCCGGTGGAGAGAGTAACCTGGCAGCGGTTTCGGCCGGCATCGCGGAGGCCTTGATTACCACTGCATTCGGTTTGTTCGTCGCGGTTCCTGCCGTGTGGATGTATAACTACTTCACCGGCAAGATTGAATCCTTCATCGTGGAAATGGACAATTCCAGCTCCGAGTTGATTGATTATTTCTTAAAGCAGAGAGAACGCCGTGGCAATGTCTAGTAGTAAGGGAACCAAGATCAGCGGGGCAACGTCAGACATCAACGTCACCCCGATGGCAGACATCATGCTGGTTCTGCTGATTATCTTCATGATCACCACGCCTCTGCTGCAGGAAGGCGTCGTTGTCAACTTGGCCAAGGCCTCCAATGCGCAAGTGGCGCCGAATCCTAGCTCCGAGGACGCGACCACCGTTTATCTTTCCCGCGACGAAAAGGTTTATATAGGTTCGGGCGGTAAATCGGCCGAAGTTACCCTGGACCAATTGCAGGATAGACTGATAGACGCCGCGAAGAGGTCCAGCGACAAGCCGCTGTTTATAAAGAGCGACATCGCCGTGAAGTTCGGCAAGGTGGTGGCTGTCGTAAATAAAGCCCGTGAGGCGGGAATGGAGCGGATCGGCCTGTTGGTGGACCGCGAGGAGAAAGGCTTCGGTTCGGCCAGAGCCGTGACCCCGGTAAGAGGGGCCGCTCCAAAGGCCGCTCCCAAGCCGAAAGGCTCGAAATCGTAACTAACCGCCGCTCGTGCGCGGCCGCCTTTATTGATTGGGACTTTGAAATACTATGGCAATGACCTTCGGCTCAGGGGGCCAGAAGTCGGATATCAACGTCACCCCCTATATCGATATTCTCCTGGTGTTGCTGATTATCTTCATGGTTATTCAGCCGACCGATCAGTACGATCTTGAGGCCAGGGTTCCACAGAAATCTCAGCAAGAAGAGATGCCCAAGAATGTCAAGATCATCACCGATACCATCGTCGTGTCTATTGATGCACAATCCAACCTCATGATCAATGCAGATCCGGTGACAATGGACCAGTTGGGCCCGCGTCTGTTTGACATCTACAGCGCTCGCGCAAACAAAAACATGTTCATCCGCGGATCAAGAGACCTCCCTTTCGGCGCGGTAGTGAAGGTCATCGATATCGCTAAAGGATCGGGGGTAGGCGACATCGGCTTAATCACGGATGAAGAAGTAAAGTCCTAATTTTTCCACCATTCTCGGAGGCCTGAAATGAGAAGGAATGGCAAGCAACTTGCCATGTTTAGCCTGCTTGTTCTGCTTCTGCTCGGAAGTTCTGGCTGCCAGTTGGTCGATAAGCTGAAGGCGCGTGACCAGTTAAATAAAGGCACCACCGCATACAAGGGGAAAAGATACGACGAAGCCATCAAGTACTTTGAAGAGGCTACTCGACTTGATCCCGACCTCATTCAAGCAGATCTCTATTTGGCCACCACCTACCGCACGATGTACGTTCCAGGTTCTACCACCCCGGACAACGAAAAAAACGCCAAGATCTCGATTGAGAAGTTCGAGGAGGTCTTGAAGAAGGATCCGAAAAACATCACCGCTATGGCCAGCATAGCGCGTACCTACAGTGATTTGGGTGATTTTGACAAGGCCAAGCAATGGTACCGCAAGCGCTTGGAGGCAGATCCTTCCAATCCGGAACCGCTCTACGGCATTGGCAGCACCAACTTTAACCTGGTGTATCCGAAGACGGGGCCCACCGGCGAACTGGTCAAGGACATGTCGGGCAAAGAGAAGGAAGAGATGATGCGGCTGGTCGACGAGGGGATCGACGCTTTGAAGAAGGCGCTGGAGATCAAACCCGAATACTCCGACGCTGCGCAGTTCCTCAATTTACTCTACCGCGAGAAGGCTAAATTGTCCTCCGATGAAGCTCAAAAGCAACAGTGGCTCAAGGAGGCCGACAAACTTGCTTTGCGGGCAATGGAAATGAAGAAAAAGCAACAGGAGGAAGAAGAAAAACAGCGCAAGAGCATGATGCCGGGCAAGACCGGCAAGTAGAGCACCCCTTCAGTAGCGGCGCAAGGCCGTGCGCCGCTCCGCAATCGAACCGCCATCCATTCAAAATCGTTTACAATAGAAGTTATATGATCCGTTTTGAAGATCTTGCGCAGAAGGTGGAAAAGTATCATCCCGGCGCGGATTTCGATTTGTTGCGCAAAGCCTACGTCTTTTCTGCGCGCGAGCACAAGGGGCAAGTACGGCAATCCGGCGAACCCTACCTTTCACATCCACTGGAAGTAGCCAACCTGCTGGCCGAAATGAAGCTCGACGTAGTAAGTGTCAGCGTCGGGCTGCTGCATGACGTCCTTGAAGACACATTGACCACGCTGGAAACCATAAAGGAGCTCTTTGGCGAAGAAGTGGCGCACATCGTTGACGGTGTGACCAAGATCAGCAAGATCCAGTTCTCCAGCAAACAGGAGAAACAAGCCGAAAACTTCCGCAAGCTGCTGATGGCCATGGTCGACGACGTCCGCGTCATCCTGGTCAAGCTGGCCGATCGGCTGCACAACATGCGCACCCTCCAGTACCTGCCGCCTGAGAAACAAAAACTGATCGCGCAGGAGACGCTGGATATTTATGCTCCCATTGCTCACCGGCTGGGTATGGCCAAAGTGCGTTCGGAGCTCGAAGATCTGGCGTTCAGTTATCTAGATCCATCAACCTACAAGAATATCGTCGAGCAGGTTCGTAAAAAGAAAAGTTACAGCGATTCCTTCATCGCCGAAGTGACACAGGAGATCGAGGAAAGGCTCAAGGAGCACGGCATTCAGGCCGAGATCCAGAACCGTATTAAGCGCATTTACAGCATCTATAACAAGATGCGCCGTCAGAAGATTTCCGTGGAACAGGTTTATGATTTCATCGCTTTGCGGATCCTGACTGACTCGGTCAGAGACTGTTACACGGTGCTTGGCATTGTAAACAACCTCTGGAGCCCCGTACCGGGGCGGATTAAGGACTATATCGCAATGCCTCGCGCGAACATGTATCAGTCGCTGCATACTACAGTGATCAGCAAGAACGGCCAGCCTTTTGAGGTACAGATTCGAACTCGGGAGATGCACCGCGTAGCGGAAGAGGGAATCGCTGCGCACTGGAAATACAAAGAGGGCAAGCTCAAGGAGGAACAGGACGACCAGCGCTTCGCCTGGCTCCGCCACCTGCTGGAATGGCAGCAGGAAGTAAAAGACCCGCAGCAGTTCCTTTCCGATCTTAAAATCGATCTCTATCCCGAGGAGACCTACATTTTCACTCCTCGGGGCGACGTGATCACACTGCCGCGCAACGCCACACCCGTGGATTTCGCCTATGCCATTCACACCGAGGTGGGTCACAAATGCGTCGGCGCGAAAGTAAATGGCCGCCTGGTCCCGCTCAAGTACAAGCTCAAGAACGGAGAGATCTGCGAAATTATGACAGGAACGGAGCCGAAGCCCAGTCGCGACTGGCTCTCCTTCGTGAAAACCTCTCGCGCCCGAAACCGAATCCGGCACTGGATAAACACCAAGCAAAAGGAGCGCGCCATCGAGGTCGGCAGGAAACTGCTTGAGAAGGAAGCCCGGAAATTCAAGGTGAACCTGAAGAAGTTCATGCAGCCGGGCGACCTGCAACAAAAGGTGGTCCTGCACTACAACTATCAAAAGCTGGATGATGTCCTTTCGGACATCGGGTACGGAAAAATTCAGGCTCGCAATGTCTTGATGCAGGTTGATCCGGAACTTGTCAAGCCGGATACACCTGAACCCAAGGATTCAAAGCTCACTTCGGTAGTCAACAAAGTACTGCGCCGGTCCGATTCGAAAATTAAAGTCAAGGGGCACGACGACCTTCTGGTGTACCGGGCCAAATGCTGCAACCCGATTCGAGGAGAGGAAATCGTCGGTTATATCACGGTGGGAAAGGGGATAGCAGTTCATGCAGCTCATTGTCCGAACCTGGAGAACCTGCTTCACAATCCGGAGCGAAGAATTGATGTGGAGTGGACGGGAGACGTCGACGGCGAAGTTTACCCGGTCAAGGTCAGCATCCAAACCGAGGATCGGCAGGGAATCCTGGCCGATATCACCGCCGCGGTGGCCAAAGTGGACACCAATATAGTTAACGTCAAGGCCAGCAGTCATGAAGACCGCAGCGGGAGGATCGACATGACAGTCCAGATCAAGGACATGCGTCATTTGGACAAGGTGATCACCTGCATCAAGGGCGTCCAAGGCGTCTTCGACGTGGCACGGTTCAGATAATTGTCTCCAGAGTGACTCACGTGCGCCAAGCGCTGAGTCGATTGGCTTTTCCGGTAAGCTATCGAGAGATGGCTTGCCCCAACAAAGGAACTAATGAGGAGAAGTCCGATAAGAGCGGGCGTCGCCCTCTTAGCTGGAATTTACTTCCTTTGGTGCGCCTGGGACCCACATCAGTGGCACTTAATTGACGGAGTGAATCTGCTCATTCATGAGGCAGGCCATCTTGTCTTCACACCCTTCGGCCAGTTCATGACAATTGCTGGAGGATCCTTGTTCCAGGTAATCCTGCCGGCAATATTCGTCGGATATTTTTATTGGAACGACCAGCCGTATTCAGCCGCGCTGGTAATGTTCTGGGTGGGAGAGAGCATTCTGAACGTATCGGTATACGCCGCCGATTCCATCGCCATGCGGCTTCCACTACTTGGTGGACCGGATTCGACGCACGATTGGAACTACATGTTGAGCCATCTCGGACTGATGGCGTCAACCACAAAGATTGCGAGTATGATTCGCATGGCAGGCACCTTGGTCATAGTCGCCGCATTGTATCTGGCGCTTGAGAACTCGCGCATTGATACGCCCGTGCCAACCGGTCTGTAGCCTATGCCCTGCGGCCGCCATCCTGTGCTCAGGCCGCCATCCTGGGGTCAGGTCTTCGGAATTCACTTTTACTAGGAAATCTTCTAGCGTCAAAACATCGCCGGAGAAGGCGGCATTTTGACGGTTCAGGGACTTCGCTCCTTGCGCAGGGGTCGATCGCTAGTGCCCTAATTAATTGTGTTATATGTGTTAGCACGCATCGACTCCGGCGACGTATGTACTGGCACAAGAGTTGCTTGCTGCAATTCCAAATAAAGGTCTTGTTTGGAAGGCTTTCGCAGACGCCGAGAGCAGTCGCTTGCCGGCCAAGTCTTGCAGCAGATCTTGGGTAGGCCAACAATGGTAAGGCAGATTAAGAAGTACCTGAGGAGTCGATCCATCGGAGAGCAGATCGGTATTGCCCTTACAGTTCAGGTCGATCCCAATCTGCTGGTTCGTTTCCCCGCTGATGTGGCGCGCGATTTTGAGGTCCTCCCCGTCAATTACAGTGGCAACTGCCTTGTGCTGGCCACCGAGGGGTGCATCCGCAACGACCAAGTGTTGCAACTCTGTCAGCGTTTGGGCGTCCTCGTCCAGGTCATTCGATGCCGGATTCCGGGATTCAAACTGTTACTGGAAGACCTTATTCACCGGAGCCAGGTTAATCGGAAATCGGACGGCGAGAGAAATGACGACGCGAAACCTACCGAAAATAAGAAAGCTGAATCGAGGACTCTTCCCAGAGTTCTTCTCAATCTCGGCCTGCTGCACACAGAACAATTGCCAGTGGACTTAGAACAACAACTGCGTCAACAAGACGTTTTGGCCGCAGGATCTGCAATGCTCGATCGACGAGTTCGAAACCTGATACCAGAATCCCTGGCATTGCGACACAGTTTATTGCCGTTAGGCAGGTTTGAAAACGAACTCCTGATCGCAAGCGACAGAAATCTTGACCCTTCGATTATGGAAGATCTTCAGGCGTTGACCAAGCTCAACCCCAGACTCCTGATCTTTGATCCGAAGAAGCTGGCGTCCGCCATTGAACAGTACTACCGGACACGGCGGCAGGCCAGCACCCCACGACATTTGTCTGTCGAAAGTCAATTACAAGATTTCGACAGGCGAAGAACGGCTGAAAACCTCGTGGCCCGCGTCTGAGAGCTTTTAATGCCGCAGGCGATCACCGGAGAAGCAACTAGGGTGGCACAGTTTTCTGGCCGATAAGATCAATAAGAGATGCGTTTTCCGGAAACCGGACGCTCAATTCTTTGGCTAACACAACTGCCTCGGCAAAAGACTTTTCCTGTTTGAGCATATCCAAGAGACTGAACCTTGCTTCAATCCTGTCAAAGAACGCGCACCGACCACATGATGCTGCCTGACGGACCTGTTTGAGTGCCGTTTTCTTGCTTCCACCCCCCAAGACTGCTCGCACTAAAAGGTTACGCTGGGCAACGATATAGTTAATCCATCCTGAGGCGGTAAGCGCCCGTACATGGTTGGGGTTTCGCGCCAGCACTTTGGCTAGGAATTTTCTCGCCTCCTTGTACTCTCGCCACCCTTCCAGTTTATCCAGGATCTGCAGGTTGAGCCACAGCTTGTTGAGAGCTATTTTCGCAAGGAGAAACGTGGCTCGTTCATCATCGGGCCTATTTACAAGTACCTGCCGGGCCAGCCGAGTCCCTTCGGCGGCATCGTTTTCAAATTGCTTCACTAGTCCCGGGCACAGAGCGCACGCTGTGAGGGTTTTTTTTGTTTCTTTGACGTTCCCCTCCTCCCGAGCCCCTTCAATTCCTGTGATATGCTTCAGGCGAAACAAGATAATGGTCGTCCTCAGCTCGTAACTTTCAGGATCAGTTGGGTCAATCGTCCGCGCCTCCATCACCAGTCGTTCCGCCTCCGCGTACCTGTCTTCATAAAAGCATTCTTTCGCTCCCTTGATTTTCTCCTCGTACGTGGTTTGGTTGGCGAACGTGAACGTTATCAGCAACGCTACGACAAGGTTCATCTCCGACTCCATTAAAAATTTTAACCTAGTCACCGGCTTGCAGGCAGAGTCCGACCAATCATCTGAGGTGAATGTTTGTGAATAATCTCCGAGGCTAGGTTTCCCGATGTCTCGTTTTCCGAGCCTTGGGAATCGGCAGCGTTGCCTTTACGGCAGTGCCGTGGCTGCCAGATTCAATTTGTATACTACCACCGAGCTGCTTGACCCGTTCGCGCATCCCTGCAATGCCGACACCCGCTGTGGAATCGCCGCCGCCGGACAAACCTTCTGCGGAGAACCCACGACCTTGGTCCTTCACTTCCAAGGTCACTTCGCCGGCACCTGGTCGTAGCGACAGGCGAACCGTCGCAGTCGGACTTCCGGAATGGCGGTGAATATTAGTGAGGCATTCCTGCACGATTCGAAACAGCGTCCTTTCTATGTCCGGCGGCATCCGGCCCAGGTTCGGTGGCAGATGCAGTTCCGTCCTCACATCGCTACGCTTGGTAAAACCCTCCGTGTACCACTTCAAGGCGGCAGGAAGGCCAACCTCATCCAGCAGCGGCGGGTGCAGCAGGTAGGACATAGTCCGCAACTGGCGTGAGCACTCGCCTGCCAGGACTGTACTCTCGGAGAGAGCTTTGCGCGTTTTCTCATCCAGCATGGAAGCCGACTTTTCGACCACGGAGAGATTTATTTCCAGCGAAGCCAGACTCTGCGCTGTGGTATCGTGCAGTTCACGGGCGATCCGCCGCCGCTCCTCGTCCTGCGACTTTAGCAAGCGGCGTGAAAGATTTCGCACGGATTCCTCAGCGCGCCGGCGATCACTGATCTCTTGCTTCAAAAAAGCGTTGGCCTTAACAAGATCGGCAGTTCGCTCTTTCACTCGTATTTCTAACTCTTCTTTTGCTTTGCCTATCAAGTCTTCGGCCCGTTTGCGTGCGTCCACATCGACCAAGACAATCACTGCGCCGTCGATCTTGTTATCCAGCGTCCTGTAAGGATGTATCCGCATGGAATACCATCGTCCCTCCCTGTCTTGAATTTCAAGGTTTGTGGCGGCGGCAGTACCTATTACTTTCTCAATCAATTCCTCGAAATTGGGGACGTCGATATTAAGCTTAATATTGGTGATGGGCCGCCCGACATCGGCGGCGATCAAATTCAGCACTTCGGCCGCTACAGGTGTGAAGCGGCGGACACGCCGATCGCTTCCAATCATAACGATGGGAATCTGGACGCCGGCTAGAAGATTGATCAGATCGTTGTTGAGCTGATTCAATTCCAGGTTCCTGTTTTGCATTTCCTCGTTAACCGTGGTCAGCTCTTCATTCGCCGACTCGAGCTCTTCTTTGGAGGTTTCGAGTTCTTCATTCATGCTTTGTAATTCTTCGTTGCTGGACTGTACCTCCTCATTGGCGGTCTGCAGCTCCTCGTTTGTGGCTTCATGCTGCTCGATAATCGATTGCAAGTATTCCCTGGCTGCAGCAAGCTCCTGTTGCAATCGAACGCTATCCTGATCTTCGGTCTGCCGCCCGGCGCCACGCTTTGCCTCACGGGGCGCGGTCTTTGGCGACTGTCGCTTTGCTGCCGGCCTGACAGGCTCAAAGAGAACCATGAAGTACCGTTCACTTGCCGAAGAACCCTTGATGGGAATCACCTCGAGATTGACTTCACTGACTTGGCCATTCCGCCTGACTCGCATGCCCTCTTTTCTGACATGGTTGTTGTTCTTCCTCGCCTCGTGAACTGCCGTGCGCAGTGCCACCAACAAGCCTTCCCGAGCCATTTTCAGCAAGTTGAGGCTTGCCATGCCGGGAGCCGGCTCAAGATAAGGACTGGTGGATCCGCGGAATTGCAGGATCTCCATATCGGAATTGACCAGGACGCCGGCCGGAGCATAGCGAGCCAGGACGATACGATCGGCCTCTTTCTGTAAATCGAGTCCGCCCCAGTCGGCATGAGGCGTCGCGCGGGTCGATGCTAATTCTCCTTCCGCATGATCCGCATAGCTGCGCGCAGTGAAGTCAAAGTTAAGAGGCAATGGGGAATGTTTCTTGCAATAAACCCTGTGCTTCTTGTCCTCCGGCGCAAACAGTCCGGGAAAGGAGCTGATTGTTTCTGAAGCGCCCAGCATAAGAAAACCTTTCGGCTTGAGCGCATAATGGAAGGTCGGCACAATCTTCGCCTGCAAAACCGAGTCCATATAAATAAGGAGATTACGACAACTGATGAGATCCAGCCTGGAGAAAGGCGGGTCTCTGGTTAAGTCTTGCCTGGCGAAGACACACATATCTCGGATGGGCTTGATTATGCGGTAACTACCGTTCTCTTCGACAAAGAAGCGCCGCCGGCGTTCCGGCGAGACATCATGCAGGACGTTTTTCGTATAGATACCCAGCCGCGCCTTCTCGATAGCCTTTTCATTGATGTCGGTGGCGAAAATGGTCACCGGGACATTGGTTGCCAAGCCGTCCGCAAACTCCAGGAAAGTTATTGCCATCGAGTAAGCTTCTTCACCTGTTGAGCACCCCACCACCCAGATCCGGACCGATTCGTCTGTAGGTCTGTTCTTAATAAGCTTGGGAAAGACCTTCTTTTTTAACACTTTGAATGCTTCAGGGCTGCGGAAGAAGCTGGTGACATTGATCAGGATATCCTCGTACAGGGCTTCCACTTCGCCCTTATTCTTCTGAAGATACGCGATGTAATCTTCGAACCCTTCGATCCTGTGCAGAACCATACGGCGAGCGATCCGGCGTTTGAGCGTGGTCGATTTGTAAAGGGTGAAATTGACCCCGGTGGTCTTCCGCAGCAAAGCCAAAATCTTCTTGAGGCTATCTTTACCTTCAGGAGGCAACTCAGCCGGTTTTGCCACTCTGGAAGGGACCAAATAGGGGTGACGGCATATCCTCACTACCTCTTCTGCAATCTTTTCTGGGGGTAAGATGAAATCTACGCAACCGGCAGCGACGGCGCTGCGCGGCATGCTGTCGTATTTTGCCGACTTTTCATCCTGGGCAAAAGTGATGCCGCCCTCGGCCTTGATCGCCGCCAATCCCAGCGTGCCGTCTGAAGCCGTTCCCGACAGAATTACCCCGATCGCTTTGTTTCCCTGATCTTCCGCGAGCGAGCGCAAGAAATAATCGATCGGCCTGTGTTGCCCGCGTGTCTCCTTGCGGGGAAGTAGTTTTAAGACGCCTCCTGAAATGGCCATATTCCTGTTTGGCGGAATAACGTAGACATGGTCAGCTTCCACCGCCATGCCATCCTTGACCTCGGTAACCGGCACCTTGGTTGCCTTGGAAAGAAGTTCGCTCAATATACTTCCATGAGTAGGATCGAGGTGCTGTACCAGCACAAAGGAAATGCCGGTATGTGAGGGCAGGTGTTCAAGCAGTCGCTTGAATGCTTCCAAGCCGCCGGCGGAAGCTCCAATGCCGGCAATCGGGAAGGACTTGCTTTCGAGTTTTCTGACCTCCATGTAGTTGGATTTGGATTTTTTTTTTGTCTCCTCCAACCGCGGGGAACGCTTTCTTTTCATCTCTGCAACCTGCCCAAGATCTTTCGAAAACTACTCTCGCTGTGCGCCAATTGGTGAATTGTGGTAACTGCGGAGAGAATTAAACTAGTGTTAAGTTAGCAAAGAGTCGTTTCTAGGCACAATCATGCCTTGGACAAAGTTACACCATCAAGATTTTAGTAGCGCATTCGGTGACACTCGACAGCTTGCACTCTTCTTCGGGCCTCTCTATCTAGGGTCGAAGAATTTTTTCGACCATTCCGTAGAGAACGGTAGGTCTTCTCAGCCCGCGACGCGAGCGCCCAGCCTGTAGCCCCCAGCGCGGCGAAGCCGGGGGTACCAGTGGTTTCTCAGGGAGAGCCCGCAAGGCGGGCGACAGCCGAAAATTTCTTCGCAAAAAATCTTACTCGAAATGACAAAGCCCCGTATGCGCGCTTTATAGTATTGAGGCCACGCGAAAGCCGTCAGTCGTGCAGGACAACGGTTAGCAGGGAACTGTTGACCTCAAGCGAGCCGTTGTACTTGATGAACCCCAGTTTCCTGAATTTGTTCATGAAAAAGTTGACCCGAGAGCGCGTCGTGCCAATCATTTCAGCTAGCGTCTCTTGAGATACTTTGGCAAGCACTTTTTGGGGTTGCTCTTGCTTGCCGTAGCGAGCGAGCAGCAGAAGAGCGCGAGCCAGCCGTTTCTCGCTGGAGTTAAAGAGCTGATCGATTAGATCCTGTTCGACTCGGATGGTCCGTTCAAGCAGATAAGAGATGAAGCGGTCCGAAAGCTCATGTTGCTCATGAAGCACGCGAAGCATCTCGTCCTTATCAATTAAGAGCACAGTGCTGGGTGTGATCGCGGTGGCCGTCCCCATTCGAAGAGGCTGAGCGGCGAGGCTCCCTTCACCAAAAAAGTCGCCAGGTCCCATCATTGCCACGACTGCCTCTTTGCCGGTCTGGGAGACCACTGAGAGCTTTACACCGCCTTTTTGAATGTACATGACACTCTTGGCGGGATCACCTTGGGAGAAGATGGTCTCCTTTCTTTTAAACTCCACAACTTTTCTTGTCACACCAGCCGAATCGAGAAAGGTTTGGGCGTTGAAAACTGGCTTCTTCTCAACTTTTTTCATGGCGCTTGCCACCTGGTCTCCCTGTGAAAGGATTTTTTTGTTCTTGCCCAGATCGAGAACCGTCTTTTCATCCCCCTACTCCTTTCAGGAGTTCCTCGACGTAGTGGTCGATCTGCTTGCTAACTTTGGGCGGCTGGGATTCTTTATTCGGCACTTATCTTTACTCCTCCGCTGGTCGTCCAAGGAGCAACCGACAGAAATCACCACGACTGCTCGGGAAATGCATTAGCAAATCGTGGGCCAATCGAAGCATCAAACAGATTGTCGGGCAGATGGTCGGGATTTCAGCCTTTCGCAGCGGCGATAAACATGGGCTTGAGACGACGGAGGTGTCTCAATACTCAGCGGCGGTTGTCTCAGGTTGTCTCAGCGGAATATGCGAGAGTTAGAAGAGCTATCCGCTAGAGACTTTACTGGATTTTTTCCATTTTGGCGAGATACCGATAGAGCGTTGCTCTCCCAATACCCAGCAAGCGAGCAGCTGCGGTTCGATTTCCTTGCGTGACTTCCATGGCAGCGAGGATCCGCTCTCTGGGATCTCTGGATACAGATTGGATTTCCGCACCCGGCAAGATGAATTCCACAAACTCTGGCGGCAGGTCGCGGTATCCGACAGTTGATCCCTGGCAGTGAATCACCGCAGACTCAATGGTATTTTTCAGCTCTCTCACATTGCCAGGCCAAGGGTAATGTAAAAAGGAGTTCAGGACCGAGCTGCTGATTTCTTCCACCGGTTTTCCAATGGTCAGTCGGCACTGAGCGAGAAAGTGTTTCACCAAAAGCGGAATGTCTTCCTTTCGCCCTCGAAGCGGCGGAATGTAGATCCGCGCCACCTTCAGCCTATAGTAAAGATCAGCCCGGAATTCTTTCTTCTCGACCGCTTCTTTTAGGTTCCGATTGGTCGCGGCAATGACGCGGATATCCACTTTTCTAGGCACCGCATCGCCCACTCTGGTAATCTCTTTTTCTTCTAGAACGCGAAGCAGGTAGGTCTGAATCTGAAGTGGCAGGTCACAAATTTCATCCAGAAATAGCGTTCCTCCATTTGCCGCCTCGCAGAATCCTTTGCGATCCTCAGTGGCTCCAGTAAAAGCTCCACGGCGGTGGCCAAAGAGCTGACTCGCAACCAGCGATTCTGTCACTGCAGGACAGTTAAAGGCAATAAACGGGTTTTCTTTTCGACGGCTGGAGAAGTGGATTGAACGGGCAACCAGTTCCTTTCCGGTCCCTGTTTCTCCTTCGATAAGGACTGTAGCGTCCACCTTCGCGAGCTGCCGGATCTGATCAAACAAGAGGTTCATTGGCTGGCTTTCCCCAATGAAATTTCCAGCTTTTACTCTTTCCTGAACCAGTGAGCGGAGGTCGTGCAGCTCGGTGCTCTCGTAGATGAAGAATATTTTCCTTGAATTATCTCTAGGGTCATCATGAACTTCTACATCGATCCAGCCCCGGGAACGCCTATGAGGATCGGTAGGCAGTGAGAGTCTACGTCGAGCTCTCTGCTGAATCATAGATCTAAGTTTAGGCCGATCTTCTTGGCGGATCGGAAGGATCCTTTCCCAGTGAAGTCCCAGCGCTTCGTCTTCGTTAGCATCAAGGAGGCGCTCTGCGGGCTGGTTCAGAAAAGTAACCTCGCCTGATAGACCGGTCAGGACGATACCGATTCCCAGCAGATCCAGTATGTTCAGGGGAACGACTTGCTCTCCGCGCTTGCCTGAAACAACTAGAGAATCGACGTCCCCCTTGCGAATCGCCTCCAGAGCCTGCTCGGCTTCTTCCAGACGGGTGCGAAGCTCTTGGTCTGGTGAAAGCGTGTCTTGTTTTGACATTCCTAAATCCTTTCGATTGGTCTAAAAAAGTTACTTTGTTTAGGCTGAAAGCCGAAGATTCAAGCCAACCAGTACGCGTTCCGTGTTCGCCAAATCGCCAATGAGTTTTCTCAACGGTGGGGGAAGCCTTCTAACGAGAGTTGGTACAGCGATGATTTGGTTGCCGCGCGCCAATTTCGGATTTTTCAGAAGATCAATCACCTCAATCCGATATCTTCCTTTCAGATGGCCTTCGCAGATCTTCTCCAGATTGTTGAGTGCGGCTCTCGACCTCGGCGTTTGTCCAGCCACATACAATTGCAACTCCCAACATTCCTCTCCACTCTCGGCTTTGGTTTTTTGGATCACTCTTCCTACTCCCTTAATTTTCCGGACTTTTCTGCGATCGGGTGTCTTTTCTCGCCGGCGACAGCACATCGGCTCGTCGCATTCGACCCATTTGTCTACGGTCGTCTGTCAAAATTCTTGATCGCGACGCCTCTTCCTCAAGAAAGCTCTCCAATTGTTCGGTTTCTGCTTCGAATCGGCGCTTCAGGCTCTCGATGTTTTCATCGAGTTCCTTGCGCCTGCGTTTTAGTTCGCGGCGCTTCCGCTGAATCTCGAGCTCCCTTACCCGATTTTCGGCCTTGTCCTTTGCTTCTTGGGTGAGTCGCGCAGTTCCACTCAGAACGCCCGCTGAACCAGCATACACGTCCAGCACGTCAATGCCGCGGTCTGTGATCAGAAACTCATGGATCTGATTCGAATGAGCCATCCCGCGAGATTTGAGAATGTAGATTCCGCGATTTCTTTCGCCATTTGATTCGATCTCTCGTAGTATCAGCCAGGTATCCACAATTGAGGAAATGCCGCTTTCAGTCGCTGCCAGAGGCATGGACCCCGAAGTCAACGTCGTGAGCAAAGTCGTAACTTTCCTCGCTTTGAGAAAGTCAAGGAACCGAGTCAACATCAGGTTAATCTCAGTTGGGTTGCCGACTAGCGTAAAAGCTGAAGCGGGATCCATGATGACAACTTGCGGCTCAAACTGGATGATAAGATCATGCATCTGAAGTAGAAGCGTTTCCAATCCATGAGTGGTAGGCCGCGAGCAGTAAAACTGCAGGAGACCTTTTTTCTTCCACCGGTCTAGGTCGATTCCGATGGAGCGCATGTTCCGAATGATCTGGCTGGCCGATTCCTCCAGGGCAAAATATAGGCACCGCTCACCACGCCTACAGGTTGCGTCGACAAAATGAACAGCCAAACTGGACTTGCCAGTTCCACCGGTTCCCGAGACTAGCATCGTCGTTCCCCGATAAAATCCTTTGCTTCCCAGCATCGTATCGAGCCGCTTGATCCCTGTCGAGATTCGCTCGGAAGAGACGGTATGCTCGAGGGCGACCGAAGTGATGGGCAATACCGAGATCCCGTGCTTCCCTACCAGAAACGGGAATTCATTGGTCCCATGAGCTGAACCGCGATACTTCACGATGCGCAACCGCCGGGTCGACATCTGATCCGTGACGCGATGATCGAGGAGAATGACACAATCCGAAATGTATTCCTCCAGACCATGACGGGTCAGGGATCCGTCTCCCTGCTCACCCGTGATGACAGCGGTGACCCCCTTGTCCTTGAGCCACTGAAAAAGCCGCCGCAACTCGGAACGCAGAATGGCCAAATTGGAGAGACCCGAAAAAAGCGCCTCGACGCTGTCCAAAACCACCCGCTTGGCTCCGGTCGTATCAATTGCGTCACTGAGACGGATGAAGAGCGCCTCCAAATCGTACTCCCCGGTTTCCTCAATATGAGAGCGATCGATCTGAACGTGGTCAATAAAGATCTTCTTTTTCTTAGCAAGGCGCTCTAGGTCGAATCCCAGCGGGGCCACATTTGCGGTGAGGTCTTGGGCGGTCTCTTCAAATGACATAAAAACGCCCGGTTCGTTGTAATCGACCGCTCCACGTACGATAAACTCCATTGCCAGGAGTGTTTTGCCAGAGCCAGCACTGCCACATAAAAGAGTGGAACGACCTCTTGGTAATCCGCCCGCAGTGACCTCATCAAGTCCCTGAATACCCGTCGGACACTTGGGCAGGGACCCAATCGTGCTCGCTTGGCTTGGAACCGGGACGGCACCGATATATTTCCGACCCATGTTGATCTCCACAAGTAAATATAAGCAGCGCTAAGTCCTTCTCCTTCCGTCAAATGCGGTTTTGAAGAATTCTGGTTTCCAGCAGCGCCTTTGGAATTTTAGTATAAGGAATCTAGGGATTCCACGATTTTGTCCCATCATCGACCGGCGGCTACAAAACCAAGGCCGCTCGTGGTCTCGGAATAAGTCGAGCCACCTTTTACCGTCGTCTCGCGAAGTACAAGCTGGATCCTGAGAGCTGGCCTCTGGGTCGAATGTCTACTCTTTGTCTCAGCTTTGTCTCACGCAACGCCTTCAATGGGTCGAACCGACGCAGATGCGGACAGTTTCGCCACGTTATCGACAGGCAGTGACCTCCTGCCAAGCGAAAAATCAAACAAATAGAGCTGGCATCTCTTTTGCAAGCCTGGTAAAAAGTGGTTGACTTCTTTAAAGAGTTTTTCGCGATCCTAACTTGGAGGAGAGATTCGAAATGAACAAAATGAAGTGCAAGTACTTGAGTGTCTTGGCGAGCGTGGGATTGGCCGCGCTTCTTTACCCCCCGCCAGCATTGGCCCAGACGGCACCTCCACTGGGCCAGGCGGGAAGTTTCGCGGTCCTCGGTGGTTCGACAGTGACCAATACCGGCCCGAGCACCATCGTCGGAAATCTGGGTGTCAGCCCGGGTAGCGCGGTCACTGGCTTCCCTCCCGGTGTGGTGACCGGCGGAACAATCCACGCGGCTGATGCGGTCGCGGCTCAGGCTCAGAGTGATCTCACCACTGCGTACAATGCTCTGGCAGGCCAGGCGTTCAATGTCGACTTGACTGGTCAGAATCTGGGTGGACTCACGCTCACGCCAGGTGTCTATCATTTTTCGTCGTCAGCTCAGTTGACGGGAACACTCTTTCTCAACGCGCTGGGCGACCCGAATGCGGTGTTCATTTTCCAGATAGGGAGCACGCTCACCACCGCAAGCAGCTCGTCTGTTGTCGTGATCAACGGCGGATCAAACTGCAACGTGTTTTGGCAGGTCGGCAGTTCCGCGACCCTTGGTACGGGCACTACGTTCGCAGGAAATATTCTCGCTTTGACGAGCATCACCCTGACTACCGGTGCAAGCGTATCCGGTCGAGCCTTGGCGCGAAACGGCGCAGTGACGCTGGATACCAACAATGTCGCCGTGTGCGCTGTGAGCTGCCCCGGCGTAATCGACATGTCGCCTGCCACGCTTCCCAACGGAACCGTAGGCGTCGCATACAGCCAGACGATTACAGCCAGTGGAGGGACGGCGCCCTACACTTTTACCATAACATCCGGATCGCTCCCTCCGGGACTGACTCTTGCCTCTAGCGGTCCGTCCACCGCTTTGCTGTCGGGGACACCGACGACAGCAGGCACTTTCAATTTTACAGTCAGGGCAACCGACTCTGCCGGCTGCTTCGGCTCTCGGCTTTACGCGCTCATTATCAATGCTCCTCCTTGTCCGATCATCACTCTTTCGCCATCGACGCTTCCTGGTGCGACTGTCGGCGTACCCTTCAGTCAGACAATCACGGCAGCGGGCGGAGCGGGGCCCTTTACGTTCAGCCTGGTCGGTGGGGCGCCCCTTTCGTTAACGCTCTCGCCCGCCGGTGTGCTCTCCGGGACGCCGCTGACGCCCGGCACTTTCACTATTGCCGTGACAGCTACCAACGCGGCGGGCTGCACAGGCATCTTAAGCTTCCCAATCGTGGTGGGTACTGCGTCCAATCCGATTCCCACACTGTCAGAGTGGGGTCTTATTCTGCTGACCGGTTTGCTGGCTTTGGTAGGATTCTTGGCCTTGAGGAAGTCAGGCAGGATGCGGCTGGGGTAGCCCGGATTATTCATGGCGAACGTTGTTCCAATGGCAGAAATCGACCGAGCTGCAGATCCAAACTCTGAATCCAGAGCCAAATTTGCGAAAGATTCTTACGTCCCTTCAGGACGGGTCGTTTTTGACGGACGGGCCAACCGGTGGCGGCGCCCGCAAAAAACGCGGGCTTTGCCGCCGGCTATACTCTGTAAACCCTTCGGGTTTTCGGAGGATGTGAGCGGTGGTTGGCGGGCAAATTCCAAAAACGATGAACAAAATTCAACGTTTCTAACAAGGGAACCCCTTCAGGTCCTGCGCTCGGTCGGATTTCTTCCTGCCGCTTCCAGTATTTGTCTTGTTTCGGTTTTGTGGCGGCGCGAACCATACCGATAGGCGTAGAACTTGGTAAACTCCGCTCCGAGCAGAAAAATCTGCGCCGAGTAATAGACCCAGACCAAAACCAGAATCAGCGACCCCGCCGCGCCGTAGCTGGAAGCAATCGCGCTATTGCCGAGATACAATCCAATCAGGGTTTTGCCGATGGTGAATAACAGCGCAGTGATGGTCGCGCCCACCCACACGTCCTTCCAGGCGATGTGCACTCCGGGCAGCACCTTATACGTACTCGCGAATAGCGCCATGATCAGCGCGAACGACAGAATGAAGTTCAGCCCCTGCAGCAGCGCGCCAGCGGCCGTGAAACCCCAATAATCGCCCAGCGCCGATACGATCGCGCTGATAACCAGAGAGACCACGAGCAAAAATCCTATCGCCAAGATGAGGCCAAAGGACAGAAGCCGAGTGCGCAGAAAATACCAGTAGCCCGATGTCTTTTCCGGCGGTACCCCCCAGATCTGGTCCAGGCCATATTTGAGCTCGACGAAAAAGGTAGTGGCGCCGATGAGCAAGGCCGCCATTCCAACTATAGCAGAGATTAACCCAGACCCCGGGCGGTGCGCATCCTCGATCATAGACTGCACGGCCTGCGCGCCTTCCTTACCAATCAGGCCGCGGACCTGCTCGACGATTTCGCCGCGCGCCGCCTTTTCCCCGAAAACAGCGCCGGCAATGGCAATGGAGATGATAAGGATCGGCGCCAGGGAAAACACGGTGTAAAAAGCGAGAGCCGCTCCCGTGCGCGGGGCGCGGTCACCGATCCAACCGTATATGGTCTCCTTGATGAGGCCGTGGATTCCCTTGTAGTCCAGCATGGTCCAGCAGGCGTCGACGACGCCCTCTGCTACGTTTTATAAACTCCGCGTTTGGGTCCCGCAGCAAACCTTGTATTTCCTGCCGCTCCCGCAGGGGCAGGGCGCATTACGTCCGACGGTTCGCGCGCCGGCCGGCACGGATGGTTTGTCACTGCCCCCCAGCATGTACCTCATCCCCAGCAACAGCCAGATCAGGATGGGAAAGAACTCCTTCCCCATAATCTCGAAGAAGTCATCCCAAAACCTCCAGAACGCTTCATTGCCGGCAAGCGGGTGCTTCGTTTCGATTAAGGTGATCTCCACCTTGCTGATGAGAAAAGCGATGTGGCTCAAGTAGAGGAGAGTAACGCCAAGAGCCAGGGAGAGGCCTCGCCTTTTCCATCGCATCCCCGGCGTCGCCAACAACAGGGTTAAGAGCAGTACAATGTTGGCATACAAACTGGACGACGCGATCGTCGCTTCAAAGGCGGGCGCGCTATAGCAGCGAAACAGAATGTCGGATCCGGACAACGCAAAGCGAAAATTCTTTCCTTCCAGCGCGAAGTAGAACTCGCCACCGGAAGCTAGAAGGCCGCGATAAAGAGGTTGGATCTGCTGGAACGTCAGCCACACCGCGCCGAAAAAGAAAATAACAAGGAGCGTAAAGACGAGCAACCGTTCAGAGGACGGCAGTCTTTTCTCTTCCGACCCAATAGATCCAGAAAACCATCGCCAAAGCAATGACGGCGAACTGTGAGACATAGATGTGAAAAAACTCAAATGTCCGGCTCGATCCCTTCAGACCGACATAAAACAGCCCCATCACGCGGATCAAGTTCAGAACAAATATCAAAGCGTAGCCCGACAAAGCCCCCAGGACTCGAGCCTTCCAGCGAAGGGGATAGGCCAGGCAGGCCGAGACCAGAACAGCCGTGGCCACGACTCCATCGCAACCTCTGCGGATATCTACAGCGAATGAATTGTGCCGTATCGTTGTGCCCAAAGTCTCTACCAATATTCCCATAGCGTTCAGAATCGCGCCGCTGATGCGGGTGATTAAAACGGTGTACGGGTGCATCAGACGTCGGTCTACCCAGTCTAGCCGGATGAGGAATCCGGCCAGCAACACGTAAGCAAAAAACAACCCCAAAAATTTGAAAGTCGGATTTCCGAGCACGGTTTTCTTCCGGCGTCTCATCATCGTCTCAAATAGCCCAATCCGTCACCCAAGAGGAGAAGGTGCGTGGAAAAATCAGCCACGAAGACACGAAGGCACACAGCAAATCTTCTTAAATGCGTGTAGGCAAGTCCTTTTCAGATTGCATCTTTCGTGCTTTCGTGGCTTCGTGGCTGATTTTTCACTCCTTCTAACGGGCGCGGTTCTGATCTTTTCTCACATTCCAAAGCCCGCAGGGTAGCTCGCGCAAGAGGATATTTGACAGCAGGACGATTATAGCTTGATCTGTTACCTGCGTCCCGTTTGAATCCTGATTACCGCACGTCTTGTACGCCTGTCGGCCGCCGTGCTTTAGGCTGCCCCTGCCGACCGCCTCCCGCCTCCTGCCGCTCTCAATCCTGGCTACCGGCTGAACCTGTAGACGTGGACGTCAAATGGGGCGAACCAATCGCTGAATTTGCCGCTCCTGACTTCGACCTTGCGCGGCGATTCGAAGAGGACTTCTCCTTGTTTGAGGGGAGCGGGTAGCCCGCTGAATTCTACGCGGACCGTTGCTCCTTCGCGCTTGCAAGCCAAAATGAAAATGTCGTCGTTGACTTCCCGAACACAAACCTCGACGTCGCCTGGCTCAGCCTTGCCGCCGAATGACTCCTGGAGCGCAAGCGTTACCGGGAGAGCAGACGGTGGCGCGACCAGCGCGGGATAGAGCTGACTTTTTTCGCCGATTTCTTCCACAACGGGCCGGAGAACGCGGTTCCAGAAACTCCATGCCCATCCGAGCCTGGCATCGGCGGGTGTCCAGGCTCCTGGATTATGACCGCCAAAGAAGAACAAGCCGCGAGCTCCATTAATAATGGCCTGATACGTCATGAAGCGTTCCTGCGGAAACGTGGCAAAGCGCAAAGTCTTGCCGGGGTTGAGCACGCCGCTCCAGGAAATCTGCAAGATCATCCAGACGGGCATCTTGTCACCGGCAACTTCCATCATGGTTCTTGTGTAATCGCCCACCATGCTGATCTCTTTGTTTGACCGAAGCGAGTGCGTGCCGGGCGGGTAGCTGACCGGGTAGATATCGGCAGCCACTATGTCGGCGGTCGAATTGTAGGCGCGCAGCTCTTCAACGGTTCCGCGCGGAGCATGCGTGACGGCGATGGGATGGTCTTTGTCCAATTCTTTGAGGATTCTGTAAGCGCGAACCATCGGTTCGATGGGATGCTTTCCCCACTGCGGTTCATCCACGGCTTTCCAAGCACCTAGACCGGGATGATTCTTGAAGCGGTTGACAACCTTTCGGAGCATTGCCTCGGTCTCGCCGTCATTCGTTCCGATGCTGTCCAGTTCGCGCAGGTGCACCCAACAATGCATTCCATATTGGGCTGCTGTGTCTTCCCATTGTTGTTCTTGGTCGATAGCGTTGGTATTCCACGCGCCGCCAAACGCACCGGTGCGCAAGAAAGTAGCGCCGGCTTCATGAAGCTCTTCAATGCCGTTCTTGCCGTTGGGCGCCTTTCCGCCGGGTGACGGCGGCATGGTAAAGCCGATGGGAAATACTTTCCGGCCGTCAATCACCAGCACCTTATCCGAATTGATCTCTACTTTGGAACCGCTCGCGGCGTAAAAAGCGCCGAGAGACAGGATCAACCCAGAGAATCCCAGAAGAAGGAACAACAAGGGGCGGATGGGCTTACGCATCACGGATAAAATTTAACGCAAGGGAACCGGGGCGCAAAGGCACAAGTCGGAAATGCAGCGCGGCGCAGGGAGAACCGATCACCTTTCAAAGCGGCTATTGAAGTCCTATTTGCCGGAGCAATTCTACAAATCGCCGATCGGTGCGAATGTTGTCGAACATGGGTTCTACTTTAAGAAGTATCAGCCCCCCGGAGCGTTCCTCCCAGGCCCTTTGTAACCATTCCAAGGCCTGGTCCTTTTCACCGAGGCCTGCATAGATTGTCGCGATGTCATAAGGCGACGCCTTCCCTTGCTTGTATTGCTGCTTCAACTCGCCCAATATTTTGAGAGCCTCATTTCTTCGGCCCGACACCGCATAGACATGTCCGAGCTGAGCTGTGCCGCCGCTTGCGGCCATCGCTATCCCGCCTCCGGCGAGCGCCATTAGCTTCTGGAACTCGGCAATGGCGTTTTCATAGGCTCCCTTTCTTTCATAGGCCCAACCCAGAAACAAACGAGGTCCGGGGAGGTTTGGATCCATCGCAATTGTTTTCCTCAGTTGCTCTATTGCCTGGTCATAGCGTCGCGCGTAGAGATAAGCCCATCCCAGATGGATGTTGATCAGAAGATCTAAAGGATCGAGGCCGATGGCTCGTTCCGCCTCTGCAACTGCCTCGTCGGAGCGAGTCAGATCCATCAAGTAATGCGAGTACAGATGATGGCCTTCTGTGTACTTGGGATTTAACTCGAGAGCCCGTTTGAATTCCCGCTCGGCGCCTGCCCAATCCAAATCGTAATGCAGCAGCACGCGCGCCATTGCGGTATGAGCTTCGGCCAGTCCATCATCGATCTCCAGCGCCTTCATTGCTGCCGATCGCGCCTTTGTCATGTTCTCTCGCGGTGGCAGCGTTGTATCTCCTGGAATGTAGACAATCGCGAGTCCGGCATAAGCCAAAGCATAGGCCGGGTCTTTCTTTATTGCTTGCTGGAAACACTCCGTGCCTTGTTTAACTCCCTCAGGTGTCCGCTTATCGAAGTAGTATCGTCCCTTCAAGTAAAGCTGGTAAGCCTCGGCATTCTCCGTGTGGCTCTTGGTGACCCGTTCTTTCTCCTCCCGGCTCAATTTCATCCGCAGCTTATCGGTGATTTCCCGAGAGATCTCCTCCTGCACCGCGACCAGGTCGGAAAGTTTCCGGCTGTATTGCTGGCCCCAAAGTTGAGACTCGGTCGCCAGATCGATCAGTTCCGCCTGGATGTTTAATGTATCGCCTCGCTGTACTACTCTTCCGGTGAGGACCGCCCGTACCTTCAACTCGCGGCCGATCTTTGCTGGGTCCATTTCCTGGCCCTTGTAGCGGAAAACCATACTGCGCGGCACAATACGCAGATCGGGAATTTGAGAAAGGCTATTGATGACGCTCTCGGTGATCCCGTTGCTGAGATATTCCGTGTTTGGATCCGCATTGGCATTGACGAAGGGCAAAACCGCAAGCGAGTCGATGTTCTTGGCGCCGTGCATGAAAGAGAAATAGTAGACTCCTGCTGCGGCAACGATTATCAATATCGCGACAAGAATCCACCAGCGGCGGAACGAAGGCGACCCCGGCTGCGCCCCGGCAATGGCGGCGCTCACACTGCGGCCCGAATCCGCATCGCGCTTCAAGCGGGCCAGGTCAGTCCGCAAGTCAGAGGCGGTTTGGTAGCGCATTCTGCGGTCTTTCTCCAGCGCTTTGTGGACAATTCGGTCCAGTTCCGGAGGCAATCCAGGATTTAGATGAACGGGTGACGTCGGTACCTTGTTGAGAATTCCCTCAAAAATAATGGCGGACGTATTGCCCGGAAAAGGCAGCTTTTCGGTAGCCATCTCGTAAAGCACCACTCCAAACGAGAAGATATCCGTCCGTCCATCCAATTCCTCTCCCCGGGCCTGTTCGGGTGACATATAGGCCACAGTACCCAAGGCC
>DASXTB010000163.1:0-8097 GCA_036505615.1 Acidobacteriota bacterium | reverse complement strand
TCGGTTCGACAATGGCGCTCTGGGAACCATCGAGGCGACGCGTTTTGCCACCGGACGAAAGAACTACAACCGATTCGAAATCAACGGCAGCAAGGGAAGCGTGGCCTTCAATCTGGAGCGCTTGAATGAGCTGGAGGTTTTCCTCAGGTCAGACTCAGGATCCGTTCAGGGCTTTCACAATGTCATGGTCACCGAAGCAGCCCATCATCCGTACGTGAAAGCCTGGTGGCCACCAGGACATATCATCGGCTACGAGCACACGTTCACTCACACGGTTTATGACTTATTGGAAGGAATTGCCGATGAGAAGCTGCCTACGCCCAATTTTGAAGATGGAGTGAAGAATCAACGAGTGCTCGACGCGATCGAAAAATCGGCTGCAAATAAGAAGTGGGTGAGAGTTTAAAAAAGTCGCAGGTCGCAAGTCAAAGGTCGCTAGTCAAGAAACAGTCAACGAAAAGGAAGATGAAAGCCTCGAGAAGTAGCGCCGGACTTGCAGGGCGTTCGCCGAGAGAATATTAAAAGCCCGTTGTGTCCACTGTGTCCGTAGTGGTCAAGCTTTCTTGAACCACAAAGGACACGATGGACACAACGGAACACAAAGAATGTCAGGAGGCCGCTTTCAGCGGCCTTTCCCGCAGGGTTTCAGCCCCGGCCTTGCAAGCTGTGCTCGAGGAACGTTAAACGCCAGATTGGAACGCGTAGAAAGTCCCGATGAGCAGCCAGCTGGTAAACGCCGGCGGGGATGAAGAAAAGGCCGTTGAAACGGCCTGTACGATGATGATTACGCTCGCCATTAGTCCCCGGCCTCGGAAGGGCCGGGGCTGAAACCCTGCGGGAAAGGCCGCTGAAGACGGCCTCTCGCTCGGAGCACAAAGATTTCATCGAACTGGCTCGACTTCGCTTCTTATTCTCTTATCGAAAGTAAGGATTTGGATCGATGGATCCAGCTCCCCCAGCCCGCATTATTCGTGGCGAACTTTGTTCCAATGACTTGGTTGAGACGTAAAGCCGTGTTCGCCCACGACCACAATCTCACGTATCCGTTGCCCGCCGTGTCCTTGGTGTCCTTTGTGGTAAACCGCGTTTTGACCACCAAAGACACCAAAGGACACAACAGCAAAAACGGTGAATAATGCGGGTCGCCTCGCGACTCGGGCGAGATTTCACTTGCGCGCAAAGGCCGTGTCGAACGCCGCTGTTGAGGGCTTAAAGTCGATTCGTCGCACAAAAGCCGCCGCTTCGGCGGCGCCGGCTTCGCGGTCCATGCCGCCGTCTTCCCACTCCACCGACAGCGGGCCGTTGTAACCCACTTCGTTGAGCGCGCGAATCACTTCTTCAAATCGGATGCCGCCGCGCCCCAGCGATCGGAAATCCCAAAAACGATCCGGATGATTGAAAGGAAGATGCCCGCCGAAAACGCCGGAGCGGCGGGCTATCGATGACCAGTAGACGTCCTTCATGTGGACGTGGAAAATTCGTCCTTGGAAGGTTCGAATGAAATCCACATAGTCGACGCCCTGGTAGCCAAAATGGCTGGGATCGAAATTAAAACCGAAAGCCTTGTGGCCCTTGACGGCGTCAAGAGCCCGCTGCGTGCTGGAAACGTCAAAGGCGATCTCAGTGGGGTGGACCTCCAGAGCAAACGAGATTCCCTCTTTTTGGAACGCGTCCAGGATGGGAGTCCAGCGGCGCTCAAAATCCTTGTAGCCTTCGTCGATGGTTGCGGGATCTACCGGCGGAAACGAATAGAGAAGATGCCAGATGCTGCTGCCGGTAAAGCCGTTGACCACTTTGACGCCGAACTTGGCCGCGGCCCGCACTGTGTTGATCATCTCTTCGGAGGCCCGCTTGCGCACCCCTTCCGGATTTCCGTCTCCCCAAACGTGCTGCGGCAGGATGGTCTTGTGGCGGCTGTCGATGTTGTCGCAGACGGCCTGGCCCACCAGGTGATTGCTGATGGCGAAACACTTCAAGCCGTACTGGTTGAGCACTTCCCACCGTCGTTTGCAATAGGAGTCGTCCTTTAGCGCCTTTCCCACTTCAAAATGGTCTCCCCAGCAAGCCAGCTCCACGCCGTCATAGCCGAATTGCTTTGCCTTGCTGCAAATGGTTTCAAAATTGAGATCGGCCCACTGGCCGGTAAAAAGCGTGACAGGTCGGTTGCCTTTGGTTTCCATAGATCGATCTCCTAAGGGACTTGACGGAATAGTAAAGATAAACCATGGGCGTCAGATTCCACAAGGAGTTGTAAAGTTTCGCTTGCAGGTTGAAGGTTGCACGTTGAGCTCCCTTTGTGTCCACTGTGTCCCTGGTGGTAAAGCTTTTTTTGAACCACAAAGGACAGGGTGCGGCAAAGGCGCAATCAAAGCGTCATTCGTCATCAGTCATCGGTCATAGGCAGTCAGTTTCGCCGGCGTAAAACGCCGGCTGGGTTGGCGAAAAAGGCCGTTGAACCGGCCTCGAGGCTGATAATTGCGCTCGCTTTGCACCCCGGCCTCGAAAGGCCGGGGCTGAGACCCTTCGGGAAAGCCCGCTGGAAGCGGCCTTGAGACGGCCCTCAGACCATCTCTCCGCTGCCAAAATATAGAAACTCCATGTGCGGCGACGCCGCAACTAAAGCGTTATTGGTCATTGAAAACTCGATTCCATTTCCAAACGCTTACGCGTTAGAATTAGTTTTCTGAATAACCCTTAACGAAAGAAGGAAAAATGAGCCTCTCCAGCTTTAATCGTCGCGAAGCTATCCGCAAACTTGCGCTGGGAGGTCTGGGCGTCGCATCTGTTCCGCTCTGGGCGCAGAAGCTGAACGACCTGGCCCTGGCGCACGCGACACGACACACGCATCAAGCGACAGCCACGCAGGCAGAAGCGGCTTGGACGCCAAAGTTCTTGGACCCCCATCAGAACGAGACAGTGATTGTGCTGAGCGAGCTGATCATCCCGCAGACGGATACTGCCGGCGCCAAAGCGGCCAAGGTCAATGAATTCATCGATACGGTTTTAGTCGATGCCGAACCTGGCGAGCAGAAGAACTTCGCGCGGGGACTGCGCTGGATCGATGCACGCAGCAATGAGCTTTTCGGATCGAATTTCATTAAGACGGTCCCCGAGCAACAAACCGCATTGCTGACCATCCTCAGCTCCGGCCAGAATAAGTCTCTGAGCGACCAGGTGGGAGTTGAATTTTTCGGCGTAATCAAGTCGATGACGATTACCGGCTATTACACATCCGAAGTGGGGATGAAGGAAGAACTAGGTGATGACGGCAATCTTTTCTTTGACGACTATCCCGGCTGCACACACCCGGAACATAAAGCTTGAAAACCGTCATTCGTCATCTTTCAGCTCTCAGCTGTCAGCTCTCAGCTCCCAGCTCTCAGCAGGCCCGCGGGTATCGAGCCAGAGTTCATCGGGTCAGCAGGTCAGCAATTCAGCATGTCAAAATCCAACTGACTTGGGGACCTGTTGACCTGCTGTGAGCTGAGAGCTGACAGCTGAACGCTGAGAGCTTCGAGCGAATTTTAGAAAACATGAGGAACTTATATCAATGCCACAGGAAATATACGATGCCATCATAGTTGGTTCCGGCGCTTCGGGGGGGTGGGTTGCCAAACACCCGACGGAAGCCGGCATGCGCGTTGCCGTGCTGGAAGCAGGGCGCAAACTCGACCCTGCTGAAGATTTCACAGAGCACAAGCTCCCTTACGACATGCCGCTTCGAGGCAGTCGTTACGGCGATCGGGCTTCGCAGCAACGGCAGCCGATCCAGAAGCAGTGTTACCAGTGCGACGAATACACCCATCATCTTTTCACCGATGATCTGGACAATCCCTACACCACTCCGAAGGACAAGCCCTTTGCCTGGATCCGGGGAAGACATGTTGGAGGAAAGTCAATCCTCTGGGCGCGCCAGACCTATCGCCTGAGCGATTACGACTTCAAGGCAGCCTCGCGCGATGGATTTGGGGTGGACTGGCCTATCAGTTACGCAGATCTGGCTCCTTATTATGATCGGGTGGAGAAATTTATCGGTGTCAGCGGTCAAAAGGAAAATCTGCCGCAATTACCCGACGGGCAGTTCCTTCCTCCGATGAATCTGTCCTGTGGGGAAGTGCTCTTGCGCAACAAGGTCAAAGAAAAGCTGGGGCGGACGGTTACCATCGGCCGGGTCGCGATTTTGACTCAAGACCTTAACGGCCGCCCCAAGTGCCACTATTGCGGCCCGTGCTCTCGCGGATGCACTACCGGATCGTACTACAGCAGTCCAGCCAGCACTCTTCCCGCGGCGGAAGCGACAGGAAAGCTGACGCTGGTCCCCAATGCGGTAGTGAGCCACATCGTGGCAGATGATAAGGGTAAATGCAGGGGCGTTTATTACGTCGATCGGCTGACACGCAACCATCGCGAGGTCTACGGCAAGATGGTGATCCTTTGCGCTTCCACGCTGGAGTCCACTCGCATCATGCTGAACTCCACGTCCGCGCGCTGGCCCAAGGGAATTGCGAATTCCAGTGGCGCGCTGGGGCATTATCTGATGGACCACGTCATGGGTGGCGGCGCGTCTGGTATTCTGCCCATGCTGAAAAATGTTGCCGACACGCGCGGCAATCGTCCCAACGGGATTTATGTGGCCCGGTTCCGAAATATTGATTCCAAGCATGACAAGTTCCTGCGCGGCTACGGTTTTCAAGGATCGGCTCACGAAAGTAAATGGGGCCACGCTTACGGTACTCCTGGCTTCGGCGCTTCCTTCAAGAAGGCTGTTAAGGAGAATCATCCCTGGTTCATCAACCTCGGTGGTTTCGGCGAATGCCTGGGAAAGTTCGAAAACTACTGCGAGCTTGACAAAGAAAAAGTGGATGCATGGGGGATTCCTGTCCTCCACATTGACGTGGCTTATGGAGACAATGAGAAGAAGATGGTAGACGATATGTCCCAGACGGCGGCGGAGATGCTGGAAGCCGCCGGCGCTGAGCACGTGCAGGCCTATGCCGAGATTTCACCGCCCGGACTGGCAATCCATGAAGTAGGGACGGCGCGCATGGGGAATGACCCGAAGACTTCCGTTTTGAACAAGTGGCAGCAGGCGCACGACGTAAGCAATCTCTTTGTCATGGACGGATCCTGTTATCCAGCATCGGCATGCCAGAACCCGACGATCACCATCATGGCGCTGGCCGCGCGCGCCTGTGACCACCTCCTCGAAGAGTACAAAAGAGGAAGGATCTAAGTCAAAGCCTCAGGTCGAAGGTCGAAAGTCGAACGTCCAAAGTCCAAAGTTGAAGGTCGAGAGTCGAAGGTTAAGAAACCTAAAAGCAAGATTGAATCGCGCTTGTTTGACTTGCGACCTGTGACTTTGGACCTTCGACTTTGGACCTTCGACTTTGATTTAAGAGGAAAACATGCAAATTGTTCCAACTCCCAAAATCTATGACGTCTGTATTGTCGGTTCCGGAGCGGGAGGCGGCATGGCGGCCAAGGTACTCACCGAGGCAGGCGCCGATTGCATCATGCTGGAGGCCGGCCCAAGGTTTGACTCGGAAAAAGACGGAAAAATGTTCGCGTGGCCCTACGACTCCCCACGGCGCGGTGCAGCCTCACCGCAGCGCGGTTTTGGAGACTTCGATGCCGGCTACGGCGGCTGGACCCTGGACGGAGAACCATACACTACCGCTCCCGGCAGCCAGTTTTACTGGTACCGGGCGCGCATGTTGGGAGGCCGCACCAATCACTGGGGGCGCATCTCTCTCCGATTCGGCCCTCATGACTTCAAGCGTCGCAGCATCGACGGCCTGGGAGATGACTGGCCAATTGGATACGACGACCTCAAACCATTTTTCGACAAGGTGGACACGTTAATCGGCATCTTCGGTAGTAAGGAAGGCATGGAGAATGAGCCGGACGGAATCTTCATGCCTCCGCCCAAGCCGCGCTGCTATGAATTGATGGTCAAGAAAGCCTGCGACAAATTGGGGATCACCTGCATCCCGTCGCGCCTGTCGATTCTGACCAAGCCGCTCGGCGATCGTCCTGCCTGTCACTATTGTGGACAGTGCGGGCGCAGTTGCTCTACTCACTCAAATTTTTCGTCTCCATCCGTGCTGATTCCGCCGTCGCTGAAAACAGGAAAGTTGAAGATCGTTACCGGGGCGATGGCGCGCGAAGTCACCATTGATAAGTCCGGCCTGGCAACGGGCGTGTCCTATGTGAATACCAAGGATCGCCGCGAATATCAGGTCCGAGCAAAGATAGTTGTGCTGGCTGCCAGCGCCTGCGAATCGGCTCGGATCCTGTTGAATTCCAAATCGACGCTCTTCCCCAACGGACTGGCCAACTCGAGCGGCGTGGTGGGCAAATACCTGACCGACTCCACCGGCTTGAGTGTTTCCGGCCACTTTCCGCAGATGATGAACAGCGTTCCCCATAACGAAGACGGCGTCGGCGGCATGCACCTGTACATGCCCTGGTGGTTGGACAACAAGAAACTCGATTTCCCACGCGGCTACCACATTGAGTTTGGAGGCGGCCGGAATATGCCGGGATACGGAATCATGGGCGGCATCCACCGGCTCAACGGCGGCGGATACGGCAAAGCTCTCAAAAACGATTACCGCAAGTACTATGGAGCGAGCATTAGTTTTGCGGGCCGGGGCGAAATGGTGCCCAACAAAGAGACCTACTGCGAAATTGATCCCGTTGTGGTCGACAAGTGGGGCATTCCAGTGCTGCGCTTCCATTTCAAGTTTTCCGACTACGAATACAGTCAGGCCAAGCATATGCAGGAGACCTTCCGCAGCATTATTCATGATCTGGGCGGAACCCCGACCAGCCCCATGCCCACGCGTGAGCAGGGGTATGGTCTGGAGCCGGGCGGTTGGATCATTCATGAAATCGGCACTACCAGAATGGGAGACGACCCGAAGACTTCCGTGCTAAACAAAAACTGCCGGGCTCATGACGTCAAGAATCTCTTTGTAGCCGACGGCGGGCCTTTCGTGTCCAACGCCGATAAGAATTGTACTTGGACCATCCTGGCACTTGCCATGCGCACGGCCGAATACATTGCCGAACAGAGAAAGAATGGCAGTGTCTGAATTGCGGATTGCGGATTGGGATTGCGGAATAAGGAGAGTGTCCTAAAAACTACGAACCACGGGGGACACTGGGAACACGGGGAATTTAATGGTTCCTTTATCAATAAGGTTTACTGCCATTTTCGAAAGCCCTTGTGGTCCCCGTGTTCCCAGTGTCCCCCGTGGTTTCATAGCTTCGAGACAGCTTCAAGCCTCGCCGCTCCAGGGAGTCGGCACAGCGGCTGCAAACCTCCTTCACAGTATTTCTACGGGAGAGGGGAGAAAATTTCATGAGTACCATTGATCGGAGGAGAGTTTTAAAGTTACTTGGCTCAGCACCTGCTTTGGGCTTCACCTGGACTGTCGCCGAGGCGCGGCAGGCACACCAACACGCGCAGGCGGCAAAGAAAGCCGCCGTCAAAACCGGCAAAGCGTTCCAGCCGAAATTCCTTACCGATCATGAATACAAAACCGTGCGCGTCCTGGTCGACATGATAATCCCCAAGGACGAGCGCTCCGGCAGCGCCACTGATGCAGGCGTTGCTGAATTCATCGATTTTATGATGATGGATTTGCCGCCCGAGCAGCGGTCACCGGCGGGGGGCTTCGTGTCATCCGACGAACAACGCACCGTCCGCCAGACGGCGATGCGCGGCGGCCTGACTTGGCTCGACGTACAGTGCAATCGCCGCTTCAACAGAACGTTTCTCGGCTGCACAGAAGCTCAACGCAAGGAAGTGATTGATGACATCGCATGGCCGGCCAAGGCCCGGCCGGAGATGACTCATGGTGTGGCCTTCTTCAACAGTCTTCGCGATCTGACAGCGACCGGATTCTGGACCAGCAAGATAGGCATTGAAGACCTCGATTATCAGGGTAATGTCTTTGTGGCGGAGTGGGAAGGCTGTCCGGAGGAAGCACTGAAGAAATTGGGCGTGAAATACGAAGCAGACTGAATGCGGAATTTCGAATGTCGAATTTCGAATGCTGTTTGCGTTGATTTGTTTTCGAGCAGGGTCGT
>DASXTB010000162.1:0-13046 GCA_036505615.1 Acidobacteriota bacterium | reverse complement strand
GCGCAGCGCTGCGCCTGTCCGATGTGGCCAACGTCAGCGACTCAGTCGAGGACGTCCGGACCGGCGGGCTGGCGAACGGAAGACCGGCGGTTCTGCTAATCGTATTCCGCCAGCCGGGCGCTAACATCATCGGCACAGTCGATCGCATCAACGCTTTGATGCCCCAATTGCGGGCGTCGATTCCTCCCACGATCCACCTGGCGATGTTGCAGGATCGCACCACGACCATCCGCGAATCAATCCGAGACGTGGAAATCACGCTTTGTATATCGATCGCCCTGGTCATTCTCGTCGTGTTTGTTTTCCTCCGAAACTGGCGCTCCACCGTCATTCCGACCGTGGTGGTGCCTGTATCGCTCATCGGCACTTTCGGCGCGATGTACCTGGCGGGCTACAGCATAGACAACCTATCCCTGATGGCTCTAACAATCGCTACCGGATTTGTAGTGGATGATGCGATCGTCGTTATCGAAAATATCACTCGCCATCTGGAGCAAGGTATGCGGCCGCTGCAAGCGGCGCTTCAGGGTGCCAAGGAAATAGGCTTCACTGTCCTTTCGATCAGCATTTCTCTGGTGGCTGTGTTCATTCCAATCCTGATGATGAGCGGCATCGTGGGTCGCCTGTTCCGTGAGTTCGCGGTTGTTCTCTCAGTCGCCATCACTGTTTCACTGCTGGTTTCCCTGACGGCGACCCCGATGATGTGCGCGAATCTCCTCCGCCCTAAGAGAGAAGAGGCGCATGGCCGCCTTTATCGAGCCAGCGAACGGGGATTTCAGTGGATTCTGGGGCGATATGAGGCGTCGCTTGCATGGGTGCTGCGGCACCAACCGCTCACCATCTTGGTCACGCTGCTGACGATGGGCGCCACTGTTTACCTGTACGTGAAAGTGCCCAAGGGGTTCTTCCCGCAACAGGACACTGGGCGGCTCACCGGAGCGATTCAAGCCGACCAGGACACTTCTTTTCAGGCGATGCAGCGCCGCGTCACGCAATTCGTGGATATCGTCATGAAGGATCCCGCAGTCGACAGCGACTTGGCCTGGGCCGGAGGAGGAGGGGGCACGCTGAACACCGGGCGGATGTTTGTGACCCTCAAGCCGCTAAAACAGCGAAAGGCCGGCGCAGATGAGGTCATCGGCCGGCTGCGCGCCAAAGCAGCGCAGGTTCCCGGCGCCAATTTGTTCCTGCAATCAGTCCAGGATCTGCGGATCGGCGGCCGTTTGAGCGCCGCGCAGTACCAATACACGTTACAGGGCGACAACGTGAAGGATCTCAACGACTGGGCTCCCCTTGTCTACCGCAAGCTGAGGGCGCTTCCGGAACTGGCCGACGTGAACAGTGACCAGCAAACTCAGGGACTGGAGGCGTCGCTAGTGATCGATCGCAATACCGCCGCGCGCATGGGCATCACGTCCCAGATGATCGATGACACCCTCTATGACGCTTTCGGCCAGCGCCCCGTTTCCACCATGTACACGCAATTGAATCAGTATCACGTGGTGATGGAAGTGGAGCCGCGATTCTGGCAAAATCCCGACGGCCTCAGATATATCTACCTGCGAACGCGGAATGGGACACAAGTGCCGCTCAGCGCCTTTACGCACTTTGCGCCCTCCATGGCTCCGCTCGCGGTCAATCACCAAGGACAGTTCCCATCGGTCACGATCTCATTCAATCTGGCGGCGGGGGTAGCGCTGGGTAACGCCGTTACGGCGATCGAAGAAGCCGAGCGCCAAATCGGCCTGCCGCCCAGCATCCGGGGAAGCTTCCAAGGGACGGCGCAGGCCTTTCAAGCGTCTCTTGCCAACGAACCGATTTTGATCGCCGCGGCGCTGGTGACCGTTTATATCGTGCTCGGTGTCCTGTATGAGAGTTTGATTCACCCAATTACGATTCTTTCCACTCTCCCTTCGGCAGGCGTCGGCGCTCTTCTCGCGTTGCTGATCTGCCGCAGCGAGCTGACTATCATTTCGCTCATTGGAATCATCCTGCTGATCGGCATCGTAAAAAAGAACGCGATCCTGATGATCGACTTCGCGCTGGAGGCGGAGCGCAAAGGAGGCAAAAGCCCTGTTGATGCAATCTTTCAAGCATGCCTGTTGCGTTTCCGCCCGATCACCATGACGACGATGGCGGCCCTGTTGGGCGGTCTTCCCCTGGCGCTCGGCTTGGGCACCGGGGGAGAGCTGCGACGCCCGCTCGGCATCGCGATCGTCGGCGGCCTTATATTCAGCCAGCTTCTTACTTTGTACACAACGCCGGTCGTTTATCTGTACCTCGATCGGTTCCGGCTCTGGGGTAAGCGCCTCCGTCGGGGCCGTGTTCGTGCGCCGGGGAGATCGCAGGCATGAGGCTGGGGCGAGTTTCTTGGAATGAGGTGCGGCCTAAAATCCGAACCGCGACCGCCAGAACATGTGAAAAAATCAGAAACGCCCCCGTCAGAAGGTGTGAAAAAATTGATTTTATCTGTACGGGCGACCCTGTGTGGTCGCCCGTTTTCCCAATAAGGGCGCACAGGTCCGGGCGGCCACGCAGGGCCGCCCCTACAATCAAATTGATTTTTTCACACCTTCTGACGGGCGCGGTTCGGATTTTGGCAAACGACTGTTTACAGACCTTGGCCCTCCTTGTATGCGTGGTAGTGGCAGCCACGGATTGTTCTGTCGGCCCTAAGTATCGAAAGCCGTCGGTGCAGGTCCCGGTTACTTACAAAGAGCAGCCTCCGGCCGGATGGAAAACGGCGCAGCCGCAAGATGCCGCGCTGCGCGGGAAGTGGTGGGAGATCTTCGGCGATCAACAATTGAACGCTCTGGAAGAGCAGGTCAATGTCTCCAATCAGAACGTAGCTGTGGCCGAAGCGCAGTTCCGCGGCGCCCGGGCGGCGATCCGCGTGGCGCGCGCGGGCTTGTTCCCTACCATCACGGGAGGCGCTTCGGTCAACCGCTCACATCCATCGTCCAATCGCGCGGTCCGGCAAGGGGTCGTCCTGGCGACCACGACCGATTACAATTTGCCCATTGATCTGTCGTATGAGGCCGACGTTTGGGGGCGGATTCGCCACACTATCGAAGCAAACCTAGACAATGCTCAGGCAACAGCGGCAGACCTCGAAGCAGTTCGACTGAGCATGCATTCGGAGCTTGCCCTGGATTTTTTCCATCTGCAGGGCCTTGACGCGGAGAAACAATTGCTCGATTCGACTGTCGCCGCTTACCAGAAGGCGCTCGACCTCACGACTAACCGCTACAACCAGGGAATCGTCGCGCGTGTCGATGTGACTCAGGCGGAGACGCAACTAGCAACGACGCGTGCACAAGCGACCGATCTGGCTGTTCAGAGGGCGCAGTTCGAACATGCAATCGCTATTCTGATCGGCAAGCCGCCCAGCGAGTTGACGATTGCTCCCGGCTCAATGGCTGCCAAGGCTCCAGCGATCCCGGTAAGCCTTCCCTCAGAGATTTTAGAACGGCGCCCCGATATTGCAGCCGCGGAAAGACACATGGCTTCCGCAAACGAACAGATCGGGGTGGCAAAGACAGCGTTCTATCCAACCGTGGCGCTGACTGGCGCAGCGGGGCTGGAAAGCTCCAGGCTCTCAAACTGGCTCTCCTGGCCCAGCCGGTTTTGGTCTCTCGGGTCTTCTCTTGTGGAAACAGCGTTCGACGGCGGGCGGCGCAGAGCGATCACCAGGGAGGCACAAGCGGCGTACGATACTACCCTCGCCATCTATCGTCAGGACGTGCTGACTGCCTTTCAGGAGATCGAAGACAACCTGGCGGCGCTTCGAATTCTCGATGAGGAAGCCAAGCAACACGATGAGGCCGTCGCCGCAGCCGAGCACTCCCTGTCGCTGGCCACTAACCGCTATCGAGGTGGCATCACGACCTACTTGGAAGTGATCACAGCCCAAAGCGTGGCGCTGGCGAATCAAAGAACGGCCGTAGACCTCTTGACGAGGAGGATGGCGGCAAGCGTGCTTCTAATTAAGGCACTAGGGGGAGGCTGGAGCACTTCCGAGCTCCCCTCACCCAAAGACCTGACCACCACCAAATAGCCGCCACCCAAAGTGACTCCAGGTAAGCCTTAGATTAGAGAGTCCACAAGAGCCTTTGGCTTGCGCGAGAAAGCGTGTAAGATTCTTGCCACGAATTTCGCGAATTTCACGAAGTAATCCGGAGCATGTTCGACTATATAGGCTCCAGACTATTTCGTGAAAGTCGCAGGTCGAAGGTCGCAAGTCACAAAAAATGCGACTCTATAGCGCTCTTTATCTTCGACATTCGACTTGCGACCTGCGACCTCTTACTCCTTCGGAGCCTTGATGATTCGCGTAGTTTCACCCGCTAGCGCCGAAGCTGAAGCGCGGTTTAACGCCATCGTGGATGAATATTCTAAATTCTTACGCGCAGTCATTGCCCGTCTCAGCCCAGACGATCTGGGCATCCAAGCCGGCGAAATCGAGCAGGAAGCCCGCCTGCGTTTGCGGCGAGCGCTGCTCAGTGAGGGGAAAATTCCCGATCTTTCGTCTTACATTTATAAGAACGCTGCGACGGCGACCGTTGAAGCAATACGCCATGTCAAGGCCAGGCGCGAAGAACAGTTGCGGACGGCGAAAGAGAAAGAAGAGCCGGCTCTGCCAGTCCCCGGTACTGAGGATTCACCAGAGCATCTGGACGAGCGCCGGCAAATCGGTGCAAAGGTCCAGCAGGCGCTCGAGCGGTTACCGGATAATCGCCGTCGCGCCGTAAGCTTATATTTCAAAGGGATGACCAGCCAGGAAATCGGTGACGTTATGGGTTGGAATGAGGCGAAGGCGCGGGACTTGACCTATCGCGGGTTGAGGGATTTGTGCTACCAGCTTCGAGCCGAGGGGATTGAGTGTGAAATTGACTAAAGAAGAATTGTTCCGCTATTACCCGCGACCCAGTCCAGGATCGATTGAGTCGCGGGCCAATTGCCTGGGCGAAGACGAACTTGCGCGGGCAGCTATGGGCGCGCTCAACCGGCCGGAACGCGACCGGGTCGCTGATCACCTGGCGGCTTGCTCGGAGTGCGTGGAAGAATTCCGACTGATCCGTTGGCTTCAGCCTTGGCCAGAACAAGTCGCAGCGACAGCCGGCGACCCGAGTTTCTTCGATGGATCCGCAGAATTGAATGGGTCAGTAGAAAAGGAAGAAATCGATTTGTTGCGACCGGTGTGGCGGCGAACACCCCAGCGGCTGTTGGCCGCGAATCGCCTTTCCTATCTAGTCGCGGCATTACTGCTGATCTTCGTACTCACTCTCGGTGCTTGGGGGATCTCATTACGCCGGCAAAATCAGCGATTGGCCGCGCTGCTGAATGAAACGCCCGCGAATCCGGCCCAATCCAGCACCGCTGCCAATAAAGCCTTGAAAGAGAGCTCTGGCTCAAATGGGTCACTGACGCTTCACCTTCGCACCCGTGTTGAAACCTTCAAGGGAAGCGGGATCTGGGACGAAGCAGTTATCGAACGGACCGTGCCCACCAGTAAGACGGCAATCATCATTTGTGACATGTGGGACAAACACTGGTGTGAAGGGGCGTCTCGCCGCTGCGATGAACTCGCTGCCAGAATGGCTCCTGTGATCGACGGAGCGCGATCCACAGGCGTTCAGATCATTCACAGCCCTTCCGATACGATGACTTTCTATTCGGACTGGCCGCAGCGACGGCGGTTGATTCTGACAGCGGAGATTCCCTTGCCAAAAGCTTTGGAAATTCCCGATCCGAAACTCCCTATCAATGATTCCGACGGCGGTTGTGACACAGGACAGAAGCCATGGTACCGGGCGTGGACGCGGGAGAACAGCCACATCAACTTTGCGCAGGGCGACGCCATTTCGGATAATGGCAAGGAGATCTACCACTTCCTCAAGGAGCACGGGATCGACACCATCATCTATATGGGCGTGCACACGAATATGTGCGTCCTCAACCGATCCTTTGCCATTAAACAGATGACGCGCTGGGGTCTTCAGTGTGTTCTGGCGCGGGATTTAACTGACACGATGTACAATCCGCAGTCTCCACCATACGTCAGCCATGAGCAGGGGACCGAGTTGGTCGTGCAATATATTGAAAAATATTGGTGCCCGTCCATTTCGAGCCGTGATCTGCGTTGAAGGGAAGATTTTGAAGACCATCTACGTTCACGTCCACGCCGACGACCACCGTTTTCGTGATCGTGGGCGTGATCGTGAACGTGAACGTAGACGGCTTTATCTCTCAGCCAAGTCATTCGAGCGAGGTAAAGTTTCGAGTTTCAAGTGTCAAGTCTGGGATCTGAAAAAATGAGTCTAGGCTGGCGAGTCTTTCACCGTTGTGTCCTTCGTGTCCTTTGTGGTGAAAGATCCTTTTTGCACCACATCTGTACGGGCGACCCTGTGTGGTCGCCCGCTGCAGAATCCTGCGGATTTTTCTTGGCTCCGTTCCGAAGTGCGTCCGCGGGAACTGTGCAATTTGTTGGATAATCCGTCAGCTGTTGCGGCGGGCGGCCACATAGGGCCGCCCGTACGGTCAGATGGATTTTTTTCACAGCTTCTCACCCGCAGGGAGGTTCATTCATGAAATCAACACGGCGATCTTACTTCCTGCTGCTGATCCTTCTTCTCCACTTTGCATGGCTCCACGCCGAGAACAGCTTCTACCTGAAAGAGGGAGACCGCGTAGTCTTTTATGGCGACAGCATCACCGACCAGCGCCTCTACACAGGTTTTGTTGAAAGCTACGTGCTGACGCGTTTCCCGCAGCTCAATGTCAGCTTTGTCCATTCCGGCTGGGGAGGAGACCGGGTCACGGGCGGAGGCGGAGGCAAAATCGACGAGCGCCTGCGCCGCGATGTCATCGCCTACAAACCCACTGTTGTGACCATCATGCTGGGGATGAACGACGGCGGCTACAAAGCTTTTGATCCGGAGTTGTTCAACACTTTTGCAAACGGATACCGCCACATTATCCAGACCCTCAAAGAAGGGCTTCCAGGCGTTCGAATCACAGTCATTCAGCCTTCGCCTTACGACGACGTGACGCGTCCTGCTGCTTTTGAAGGCGGCTACAATGCGGTGCTCTTTCGTTACGGCAACTTCATCAAACAGCTCGCGCAGGAAGAAGGGCTGCAGGTAGCCGACCTGAACACGCCGGTAGTTGCGGCGCTGGAAAGGGCAAAGGCAACTGATCCGGCGCTGGCTCAGAGAATCGTGCCGGACCGAGTTCATCCCGGTCCAGGCGGCCATTTGGTGATGGCGGCAGCTCTTCTGAAGGCTTGGAATGCTCCTGCCATGGTCTCCTCTGTGCAGATTGGGACTGTCCAGGGGCGCGTGGCGGGGAAAGAGGCCGTCAATGCCGAAGTGTCAGATCTGTCTCCGGGAAACGCTTTGAGCTGGACTCAAACGGACAAGGCGCTCCCAATGCCTTACGACATGACCGACTCGCCCCTTGCCCTCGCGGTACGATCGTCGGATGTCGTGGAGAGCGTGAACCGCCAACCGCTGACGGTAAAGGATCTCACTGTGACCCGCTACACTTTGAAGATTGACGGGGAAGAGGTGGGGATCTTCACGAAGGAACAATTGGCTGCAGGGATTAACCTTGCTAGGCTGGCCACTCCCATGTCCAAACAGGCAATGGCAGTACACGCGTTGACGGGAAAACATAATCTGATTCACTTTGCCCGATGGCGCCAGGTGCAGGTGCCTTTGCAAAACGACTCTTCTGCATACATGCAGAAAGCAGTGGAGGCCCTGGATACTTTGGAAGCAGATCTAATCCGCCAGCAGCGGGCGGCCGCGCAGCCTAAGCCTCACAAGTTTGAGCTGGTCCCGCAGTAGCATCCCTGCGCTTATTGTAGAGACGCACCGCCGGGCCTCTCCTGCACGATGCAAGATTGTGCAGAAGACGGCCCACCGGCCGTCTCTCCAAAATGTCCAAACGCGAGGCCGCTCCAAAGGAGCGGCAGGGCGCGCCTATTGCGCACTGGGCGCCGCGAAGCGGCGCTATTGGAGAGACGCCCCGTGGGGCGTCTCCTGCACGATGAAAGATTGTGCGGGAGACGGCCCACCGGCCGTCTCTCCAAAATGTCCAAACTCCAGGGCCGCTCCTCCAGAGCGGCTTAGCCCCCTACAAATGCCTTCTTCGGTCACGCTCCAAGGCACGCTCCGACCTTGCGCTTCATTTACCGCTACAAGGCAAACGGAACCATCCTGGACCTCAAAATCCTCCGATCCCGCGTCAATAGTGGGATTCCCTCCACTATACTGGTAGCGGCGATGATCTCGTCGGCAAGGTCGGAACGGAAATCCAGTTCGGTGCTCTTGCGCGCGATTTCCACGCTGATGGGAATTACGGTGAGATGACGCAAGCAATGACGAAATTCCGCGCTGTCCAGATCCAGGCTTAAGCGACCCAGCTCGATCAACTTTGCAAGTTCCCAAAGGACGATGTCCGAGACAGTGAGCTTGGCCTTGACCACCAAGCCATGTTCTTTCTCAGCCAGTTCCCCGAGAAGAACAGCAATCAGGACATGAGTGTCAAGATTGAGCATTCCACTTTACGCCAGTCGATAGCAGATCGCCTTTAACTTTGATTTTCTCCTTCATGGAACCGATCAACTTCTGGTTATCCACTGATAAAATCGGAGTCACTTTGGCGATCGGGTGGCCTCGCTTGGTAATCACCACACCAGCGGGTTCGAGGTCTTCCAAGATCCTTAAGCATTTGGCCTTAAATTCACTGGCGCTGATCACTTTCTGCCTGGTCTTCATGGGACAAGATAGTAACATAATGACTGGTCACCTAACCAGTCAGTAAACTTCTGCCACTCGCGGCATCGCAGCCATCTTCGACCCGTTACGATGAGATGCGGCAACGCCGCGTCTAAGCCCACAAAGCGGGCGCCTAGCGTGTAGCCCCCGGCGCAGCGAAGGGGAGCCGAGGGTTATTTGGGCTTGGCAGGGGGTTATTTGGGCTTGGCAGGGCGAGCCCGCAAGGCGGGCGACAGCGGAGAATTCTTCCTCAAAAATCAATCCGGCCGGTTATTTCCTTCCATGTCGCGCTCAAACTCTCACGCGGCGTGCCGCGTCTGTACAACCCAAATATCCAAACGCCTTTGGCGCGCCACAAAATCGTCTCGCGAAAACTGTCCCGCTTGCATTATCATTCTTGCTCCAGAGAACAAACCTATGGATGGAATGGTACCCGCCGCGCTCGGTCTCGGCTTCGTGCTGGGAATGCGGCATGTCCTGGACCCGGACCATATAGCCGCGGTTTCCACAATCGTAAGTGAACACGGAAGTGTGGGGAGATCGTCGCTCGTTGGGACCTTCTGGGGGCTGGGCCACACTATCTCGCTATTTGCAGTGGGCGCGGTTGTGATCGCGCTGAAAATCACCATCCCCGATTCGTTTGTCCTGTGGATGGAGCTGGCGGTGGCCCTGATGCTGGTGTTGCTTGGCATCCGAGCGCTGTCCAATGCCGTGGGCGGCTGGACGATGCACATCCACATGCACACCCACGATGGTCTCAAGCATATCCACCTGCACATCCATCGCCCCGAAGAGCGGCATATGCACGAGCATCGCCATCTCTTGGGCTTTGGCGCGCGTCCCTTCATCGTCGGCATCATTCACGGACTGGCGGGAAGCGCAGCCTTGATGATTCTGGTTCTGGCGACCATCCCGTCTGCTATTGGGGGATTGGCTTACATCGTTTTCTTCGGCCTGGGATCCGTTGGCGGAATGCTGGTGCTGAGCGGCCTACTCAGCGTCCCCATCGTTCTGAGCGAGAAGCGCTTCACTCTTTTTGCCGAAGGAGTCCAGTTGCTTGCCGGAGTTTTCAGTATCGCCTTCGGCATTATTCTCATTTGGCGATACGGCTTCCAGCAGCACCTGCTTTTCTAGCTGTCAGCTATCAGCCATCAGCTTTCAGCTCTCGGCTCTCAGCATCAGCTCTCGGCTCTCAGCCCATCAGCTCTCAGCAATCAGCTCTCAGCAAAAACCAACTTCCGGAGCAATTAACCGGTTCCTTGTGAGGAATCAAACGATAGCTTTCGCAAGTCCTCATACTGAGCTTCCTTATTGTTTGCTGAGAGCTGATCGCTTGACTCCCTTCCGGCCCTACCTTATGATTCCGCAATTCCCCAACAAGGCTGCGTGAAAGATGTTTTTCCCTTTGGCCCACAGCCCTCAGCTGGAAGAGAGTGAGGGATTCGGGTGGCGATTTGCTGGACTGATCCTGGCCGGCTTAGCACTGGTGGCGTACTGGCAGCAGTGGGTAAGAGCGCCATTTCAATGGGATCTGGGAATCGCCCTTACCTTCATCTTCGGATACCGCACCTTTGTCAAATCCTTTCAAGATGCGCTGGGGCGAAGGATTAGCGCCGATCAGGCCGTCACTATCGCCGCCCTGGCCGCCCTCTACGTCGGTCAATATCTCGCTGCAGCCGAAGTGGTTTACATCATGCTGGTGGGCGAGACACTGGAAGAATATGCCGCCGGAAAATTTCACTCCGATCTGAAGCGCCTTCTTTCCTGCCTCCCCCATGAAGCTAGTGTTGTACGCGACGGGGCCGAACAAAAAGTGCATCTGGAAGAAATAAAGTCAGGCGAGAAAGTGCTGGTTTATCCGGGAGGGCGCGTACCTGTCGATGGCACAATTCTCGAAGGGGAGTCTCTGATTGATGAAAGCTCCATCACCGGAGAGTCGCTGCCCCGCGAGCACAGCGTGGGAGACAGTGTTTACGCCGGCACGCTGAATCAGACGGGACGTCTCGTAGTTGAAGCCTTGCGGGTAGGCGAAGCGACGGCGCTGAGCCGCATTGTCCAACTGGTGCGCCACGCCAAGGAGAACAAAGCCCCGATCCAACGCGTGGCCGATCGTTACGCCCGCTGGTTTCTTCCGCTGGTGCTGGGCATCGCAGCAGTTTGCTATTTGCTCACGCGCGACTGGATGAGGGCCATTTCCATTTTGATTGTCGCTTGTCCCTGTCCCATGGTGCTGGCAACTCCGGCCGCGGTGCTTGCTTCCATCAGTTATTTGGCGCGCCGCGGAATCATCGTCAAAGGGGGCATCTATCTGGAAAGACTGGCCCAGGTAAACTGTGTCGCGTTTGACAAGACCGGCACGCTGACACTAGGCCGTCCTGAACTGGTAGAAATCATTAGCCTCGACCGCTTCCGCGAGAACGAAGTGCTGGCCTGGGCCGCATCGCTGGAATGCCAGTCCGAGCATCTGTTGGCCGGTGCCATACGAGGCGCCGCCGGCGCGCGCTCTCTTGCCCTTTTTCCTGTTGAATCCGTTCAGCGACATGCCGGGCTGGGGATGGAAGGGATCTTAAGACTCAGCAAACGAGAGGGAGCCGACGAAAGAGCGGGCGAGGGAGAGAGCGGGAGAGCGGGTGACAATCCGAGCCGCGGCCGTCAGGGAGCGGACGAAAGAGCAGCAGAGCGGGAGAGCGGGAGAGCGGGCGCCCGAGTCATGGTCGGGAGTGCACGATTTATCGAGCAGCAGGGGTTGGAACTCTCAGGTCAGCAGAAGGAAATCTTGAAACGCGTCGCCGCACAATCTGCCATACCGATCCTGGTGACCCATCAAGATCGGCTGGCAGGAGTGATTATCTTGCGCGATGGACCACGCCCCGAGGCTGCGCGCGCAGTTCACGACCTGCATCAGCTGGGCATTCACAAGACGGTCCTGCTGACTGGAGACAACCCGAGCTCTGCGCACCGAGTCGCCAATGCCGTAGGGATATCCGAGGTGCACGCCGACCTCCTTCCGGAAGAAAAGCTTGAGCGGCTGCACGAGCTGAAGCAGCAAGGATACACCGTGGCAATGGTGGGAGACGGGGTCAACGATTCGCCCTCGTTGGCCGCGGCCGATGTCGGCATTGCCATGGGAGATACCGGGACGGACATCGCAGCGGAGGCTTCGGGGGTAGTGTTTATGGGCCAAGGCGGTCTTGATCGGCTGGCCGAGCTGGTCCGCAGCAGCCGCCGGACATTGAAGACCATCCAGGATAACATCCTCTGGTTTGGGTTGGTTTTCAATCTCGGCGCGGTGCTGGCCGCATTCTTCGGCTACCTGAGCGCCGTCGCAGCAGCGCTGGTGCATCAAGGCTCCTCGTTTGCGGTCCTGATGAATTCTCTCAAGCTGCTGAGAGGACGGCCGGTGTCGATCCTGCCGCACCGTTTGCAGCATGCGGCCGCAGATTTCAAGCATCAATACGATCACTGGCGTCCCGCCCCTTCTTTGCATCATCTTTCTCAGCGCTTTTATCATTGGCTGGACCGCCATAAGCATGAGATTGCGCGCGCCGGCCTGATCGCGGCGCCTCTGCTGTACATCTTGTCTGGTGTGACCATCATTGCTCCGGATGAAGCCGGCATCAGGCAGCGCTTCGGGCGTGTACTCGAACAGCCTCTTTCGCCGGGAATTCACTATGTTCTGCCATGGCCCATGGAACGGCTCTATCGCGTCCAACCGGCGCGCGTAAATTCCATCGAGCTTGGTTTTCGAACCGGCGTGGAAATCGGCGGCACGTCCGAGCCGGTGGCTTACGAATGGAACATACAACATCGGCAAGGCCGATACATTCGCCAGCAGGACGAAGCGCTGATGGTGACCGGCGATGAATATTTGGTGGAAGTCAACGCCGTCGTCCAGTACTCAATTCAAGATCCGAAGCGATATCTCTTTCGCATGGATGAGCTGGAGAGCGCGTTGCGCGCGGTCAGCGAAGGTTCGCTGCGGTATGTGGTAGGTTTTGTGACGCTGGATCAGGTTTTGGCGCTCGACCGGCGGGACGTAGAGCGTCTGGCGGCGGAGATGCTGCGCCGCGAAGCGGCTCGCCTCGATCTTGGAGTGGCAATCCATTCGGTCAGTCTCCAGGACGTGCACCCGGCGCTGGAGGTAGTGAGCGCTTTTCGTGAAGTGGCCAGCGCGCTGGAGGAGAAGAACCGGATAATCAACCAGGCGCAAGCCTATGCCAACGAGCGAATCCCCCTGGCGCGCGGCGAAGCTGCAAAGCGGCT
>DASXTB010000161.1:0-4100 GCA_036505615.1 Acidobacteriota bacterium | reverse complement strand
ATAATTAGCGGCATAAGCCATTCTGGTTTCGTTGATGATCGATAGATCCATTTCGTTTTGCATTCACATTCACTATGGTCCACTCTAAGGAGTCAGTTGCACTGCTTCGCACAGTGACAATGTGATAGGCGCAATTTTTCTCATTCAGTTTAGTTGTTAGGGCGGTGGAATAATGATAAACGCGTCGAGGTGCTAGGTAATAGGCAAAAAAATGTCTGTGTTCAGCTTCTGAATCGATGAGAACAGGATCTTCAACAGGTATTGTTGCTTCAATCTGTTTGTAAATCGGATACTGGCGATTATAGTAATTGTGGAAAGTCCGCCGGAGGGTATCTTCATCATACCCAATCGTATTCTTGTGCCAGTAAAGAATTGATCGAACCAGAGGCTTTATGCCACTAACTAACGTAATGGCCAAGAAGATGCCGATTGACCATACCAATATAAAGTCTTGGGTGAGTGTTCCTTCTCTCTCCTTGCGCCATAGATAAAGTTCAAAGCAAATAAAAGAGAATATCAGCAAGCCCAGAACGAATAGTAATCGGTCGATCATGGTGTAGTAATATTCTAGCGGATTGTCTTCCCGACCAGTCAGGATACTGTCGAGAAATGTTCCCGTCGAGCCTCGGTATAGGATGTCAATAGCCAAGTGACCAAAAGCAATACCGAAAAGTATTACGCCAAAGGCTGAGAGCATAAGCCCCCAGAAGTACCATTGGAGCCATATTTCTACGGTTCGTGAGCGCTTAATCGTCTTCATAACTTATGTAAATGATAGACCGCCGGTGGATTGGGTAAGTCCAGGAGTTCGTCATAGATTGCAGTGATCCGCCGGACCATAGTCTCCGCCGAAAATGCCTGCTGGACCCGTGCTCTGCCAGCCGTCCCGAATCGCCGGCTCAAAACCGGGTCGGATAGGATTGTCCGGATCGCCTCGGCCAGGGCGGATGGGGCAGCTGGGGGAACCAGGAGACCGGTCTCACCATGGACGACGACCTCGTCGGTTCCACCAATGGCTGTCGCCACCACTGGTTTACCGGCAGCCATCGCTTCCAGTACCGAAAGCGGAAGACCTTCAAAGAGTGAGGGCAGAACAAACAGGTCACAACTGGCCAGTAAATCACACACATCGTCGCGAAAGCCCAGGAACATCACTCGGTCGTCCAATCCCAGGGCCTTTGCCTGCGCCTCCAGCGCTGGCCGCTCTGGGCCCTCACCGGCCAGCACAAACACTGCTTCCGGAACGAGAGCTGCCGCCTCCAAGAGATAGCAGTGCCCCTTCTGCCTATCCAACCGAGCCAGAGTCAGAACGATAGGCCGCTCAGTGGTCCCCATCAACTTGGCTCGCAGTTCGGCATTGAGGCGTCTGCTGAAGGGAGCCGGGAAGACGCTGTTGTGTACCACACAAACCTGTGGGGCCGAGAGGCCATAGGTTTGGCATAGCCGCCCAGCGACGTGATGTGATACGGCGATATAGCGGTCAACTCCCCTGGCGATAAATCGCTGGAGCACAAAGACCAAGGCCTTTAGCGGGAATTGATATTCGACAAAGAGCTGCGCGGTGGCAACGACGGCTGGTATACGTGCTAGGGTTGCGGAGATGAGTCCAAACTTGCACGCCATTGGCCAATTAAGGTGGGCATGAAAAACAGCCGGGCGCTCGCGGCGCAGTTCCCGGAAGAACTGTCGCATCCGCACCGGAGCTTGCCATCCCTGCATGCGCGGAACTGGCCGTAGCTTGACGTCCAGCCTCCGCGCTTCCTCCAACAACGGTTGAAGCCCCGGTTCGGGATGATGGAACAGGACGGGATGCCAACGGCGCCGATCGAGGCAAGCAAATATCTGCAATAAGGTCTGTTCGTTCCCTCCAAACTCGGCGCTTTCGATAAAATGAACGACAGTCCGCAGCATAGCTGAGATTCTCTTTACCCGCGCCTAGGAGCAAGCGCTGCACTTGAGCCCTTAACGGGAGTGTTTGATAGTCCTAGCCCAGTCCACCAGTGCTGGGGGAAGATACTTGCGCATGATCTTTTCATGGAGCATTTCCCTGAAATCTTCTCCCTGCCTTTGTTGAAAGAGAGTCCAATGGGCGTTGGAGAGCTCTTCCTTTGGGCGGGAACTGGAGTAATAATAAACGGCGATGGATTTCCGCGACATGCCTTCCGGACAGGCCAAGGGGCTCGGATGACCGTGGTAGGCGTAATCCGTGGTATTGAACACCACCACCTTTCCGAAAGTCGGAAGAATTTTTTCGCAGCAGGCTTCCATCTTAGAGTCCCATAATTCCAAGTGGCCGCCGTATTCCTCCTTCCAATTCTTGTTCAAATAAACAAGCATGTTGATGCGCCGGTGGAGCTTGAGGCGGTAATGCCAATTGAAGTCCGCGTGGATTTTCAAAAATCCTCCGGGCAGGATTTGGTGGAGCCCCCCGCCTTCGTAATAAGGATCCGGAATCAGTCCCTTTATCCCTGTGAGTTCTTCCAGGAACCGGATAACCGGCGCGGAGTTTAGATAATAAAGAAATCGCAGGGTGTTTTCTCCCAATCGGTTTCCTACTTGGGAGCCCAATTTTTTCTGCCTTGGATCATCGAATTCAATCCACTTGATTTCTTTGGGGCGCGGGAATTCTTCGACAACGCCTTCCAGGACGTTTTCGGGAAAAACGTTCTGGAATAGAATATGAGGGAAAGGGGTAGCCTTTTGATAATCATTTTTGAAGTCGGCGGGGTTAACAAGCAAATTCATGGCATCAGAATTCATAAAAATTCCCCACTGGCTTGAGAAGATAGCACCATCCCACAATGATTACTTTTTTAGCCGGAAAACCGAGGCGTGCAAGAAAAAGGTCATGTGAGAGAAATTAATATAACTGGCAGTCTTATACTTTCGGCTGAAACGCCAAAGAGCTTGAAGATCGGGAAATAAAGATACGCCTTGAGAGCACCAATATACGACATCAGCATGACGGGGACGCCAAATATACGCCGCGATACGAAGCTATGACTCGCCGCCGGTGGCAGCATTGACAAAGAGAACTTCGTCAGAGTACAGGCCAGGAATAGCAATGTGCCTGCTGGCCAGCAGCGCAAAATACAAGAAAGAGAGGAAGATGATAAGCGATGGGATAGTGGCCATCGGGGTAAAGGTGCGATCGTGAGAAGGTATTTGGATTTCGTTTAGCGGCTGGCTCATTTTGGCAACGATGCTTTCGGGAAGCACTCCATCAGGCTCTGGTAGAGCCTCTCATACGCAGCGATCGGCCCCTCCCAATCGAGATTAGCGCGCGCCCAACTGCGGGCGTGCGCAGCCAATGCGGTACGTCTCTCGGGTTGAGTAAGGAGCTGAACGATTGCATCAGAAAATTGCCGATCGCTATCGGCGAGAAGCACATGCTTCCCATCCATCACATCAAGCCCCTCAACAGCCAGTGGGGACGCAACCACTGCCTTCCCAGCAGCCAGCGCCTCCAGCACTTTGACGCGCATGCCGCCGCCGAGACGCAGCGGAACGACCACCAGTGCGGCGCGGTCGAGATAAGGCGTTACATCCGGCACGCGCCCGGTCACGACAACTGTTGCGTTCGCCATCTGCCGTATCTGAGGTGTCGGATGATCTCCCACGATGTACAGGATCAATCCTGGGACGCGCGCCTGCACCTGTGGAAAGATTGTGCGTGTGAGACGCAAGGCTGCGTCGACGTTGGGCGGATGCCTAAAGTTGCCTACGAAGAGCAAGCTTAACCGCGGTGATCCAAGCGGATTAAGTGGACGCTCAGGAAGCTCCATCCCTAGCGGAATGCGTACAATTGGTGTTTGCGCTGCGAAGGGCACGAGCGCTTGCCGATCTCGCTCGGTGAACACCACAACCGACTGGACTTGTCCGATGATTGCCCGCTCAAAGCGCTTCCAGGCAAACAGGTTGTGCCAGTATACCAGCCGTGCAAAGCCCTGATGTGCATTTAGAAGGTCACGAGCGGCTTTGGTCCCCGGTTCATGCTGAGTGAGCACGCGGGGTACAGGAGAGCCATCGAGAGCGGCAAGATATTGCCCCATAATGTGGTGGTCGATCTGCACGATGTCAGGACGCCAGGTATTGACGAG
>DASXTB010000160.1:0-8683 GCA_036505615.1 Acidobacteriota bacterium | reverse complement strand
CTGTTTGGCGTCTCTCAAAAGAAATTCCTTCATGCGAGAAATCCTAACCTCTCAGGGGCATTAATCGGATGCTTCAGCGCCTTAACCTCGTGAAGCATCGCTTGACTTTACAGACCGCTTCACCTTTTTGAGCACCAGTTCTAGCCAAGCCTTAAAATCCTCATAACTGTCCTCACTTAATTCTGCTGGCCACTGGAGAACCGCCTCACCCTCAGTCAGATTAAATACATCCTGCCTACTTCCTGCGGCCATCGGTTTCCTTTCAATCTGTGGGCGTGTTGGTTGGCTAGGAGGTTTTTGCGCGTCTGCAATCTCAAGGTCGATAGAAGCCTCTGCGCCATTACTGGAGTCGCTATTCTCATCCAAGTCTCCAACGGAAGATAACTTTAACTTGTTTTCCTCCAGAATTCCAGCAAATTCAAGTGTGGCCCTAAAATCCTTAATGAATGAACTAACAGATTTTGGATTAAACCCTTCATCTGCAATAAGTTCTGGCTCAAGCGATGCATCAGAAGGGATGTTTCCGACCGACATATACCGCTTCAGTAGCTTCCGGTAAATAACAGGCTGAATCGCAGCGTTTTTCAAGGCGCGGGAGTGCCTTTCGTGACCCTCTGGAAATGATAGGATGTCGATAGCCTGTTTTGTTGGAATGATCCGGCCATTCTTATCCTCGATGAGACCGAATTTCTTAAGCGCGGAGAGAACGGACATTGCGAGTCCGTGATCACTGCTGAAGCCAATATGTTGGACGGCGGCCTTTACTGGAGCACCAACTTTCCCATCTGCTTTCCATAGCTTCTCGGCACGCTCCACAGCGTCCTTAAGGTCGACTGCTGGATAATTAGGACTGCGCTGCCTGGTTTTCTTGTGCTCAGATCCTTCAGTAGTCTTCTCTTGAACCATATAAACCCCCTGGGCTTGAGTCATGATACAAGCCCTGCGGTTCTAATGCAATACAAAAGATAAAATACTAGATATTTATGGGTTGACACTCCTTCGTTAATTAGATAAAGTTCCAAGTATGGAATACACCTTTAACTCTTATGGAGGAACGATGAGAAGAGTAAAAGCCCTTCGCGTTCATGCTTGCCGACGCGAAGGGCTAGAACCGGAAGGCCGATTCCGCTGGTTAGCCACCTACTGGAATCGCGCCGTGGTGGGCACTTTAACAGTCGCCCGGTCTGGTCGTTGGAGCGATCAGGCCGGGCTAATCCAAACCCTGCGGATTGGCCGCATGATTCAGACCCAAAGTCATTATCGGCCTTTCCCGCTCTTGAATCAAGAGGCCGATCATGACGTGCCATTCCTGCAACATTCAAACGGTAAAGGCCGGTTTCTACGGCAAGAACCGAATTCAGCGTTTCAAGTGCCAGAAGTGCGGAAAGCGATTCTCTGAGCCTCGGCAAAAGCCATTTGGAACAGATATCAGACTTCCACTCGAAAAGGTTACGATGATCCTCAATTGCTTGGTTGAAGGCTGTAGCATTCGCGGAACCGCGCGGCTGTGCAGCGTTGAGAAGCGAACCGTTCTCAGCATCCTGAAACTGGCCGGCCAATCTTGTGAACGGCTATTCCAAGAGCGCATCCGCAACGTTTCTGTGAAGGATCTGGAACTGGACGAAGTGTGGTCTTATGTCGGAAAGCATCAGCGATACGTCACGCCAGAGGAAGCTGGTCCGCACATCGGAGACGCCTACACGTTTATTGGATTGGAGCGTACATCAAAGCTGGTGCTGGCATGGCATCTTGGAAAGCGCGACGGCGAAAATACTCATGAATTCGTGGAGAAGATCCGCACTGCTACTGCTCCAGGGCGATTTGACGTGAGCACAGACGCCTTTCAGCCTTATGAAACTATGATCGACATGTGCCTTTATGATCGGGCAAACCATAGTCAGGTTGTAAAGTTGTTCGCAAGGCGCGAAGAGTACCGCGAGAGTTACAGGCCACCAAGATTTGAGTGTGTACAAAAGACTACCGTTACCGGCTGGCCGGACCTGGACCGTGCCAGCACGTCGCATGTGGAGCGAAATAACGGCACGCTGCGCCAATGGTGCAAGCGGCTTGGGCGGCTAACCTACGCCTTCAGCCGTAAATGGGAAAACCTTCAGGCAGCACTCGCCCTACACTTCGCGCATTATAATTTTTGTCGCGTTCACTCTGCGCTGCGCGTGACACCGGCAATAGAAGCGGGAATCACAGATCACGTTTGGACTATTAGCGAATTGATCAATGGATAATTTTGAGGCCTATGATAACATTAGCTTTCAAAAAGGCGAGGCAAAAATCATGGCCAAAGCAATTACACTGGCTTTTCAGCTTGCAGGGGCGATTCGATTCGATAAAGAGATCGCTGTTCATGTTTCCTATTGCCCTGCTCTGGATATTTTTTCGCAAGGGAATACCCAGGATGAAGCGAAACAAGCGCTTCAGAGCGCCGTACAAATGTTCGTTATGCGATGCTATGAAAAGGGGACATTGCTAACTGTCCTCAAGGATCGTGGATTTGCAGCTAGCCAGCCAATACTTAGTCCTCAAGATGCCGCTGGCGAGTTTATATTCTTGGGAAAGCAACACTACGAAGGCGTTTTCGAGTTAAACGTTCCTATTCCGCTAATTGCTGAGATCAAGGCGGGAAGAGTCTCATAAAATGCCAGCCAGAGCACCAATTCCACCAGAACAACTGAAGAGAATGCTTGAGGTCGATAATTGGCGGCTTGTCGCTGAGGACGAATATAACTGGGTATTAGATAGGGCCGATTCTAAAGAGCCGATCATCATTCCGAGAAAAGGCGAACTGATTGCGCTGGACGTTCTAATGAGCATAATTGGAAGAGTTGGTTGGAACAATGCAATCTATGATAATTTGAAACAGCGCTGTCCTGCGCACCTGCATTGACGCTCACGGTTATCTCCACGCTATAGCCCCACTACCCAAAGACGAATGCTCTGCGATTCAAATCAGGTGCAAATCGGGTCTTCAAAATGGATGACTGCGCTGGATATGCCAGCGTTTGAGTTGCAGCCTAAAGTGCCCGGGACCGGAGTCGAACCGGGACGCTCCTTTCGAGCTGGGGATATTAATTCAAATCGCGAAATAGACCGCGAAGCGGGCAAGGCGCGGCATTCGATCCCTGCTTAATGCCGCGCCTTCGGCGCTTTAATCCTATATTTCTTCCTATTCCCGCCCTGACGGGCGGGCCTACCCAATGGCGGCCCTGCGGGCCTCAGACTACAAGTTAGATTTTGAAAAACCATAAAGGCCGGGCTAAATTCATCGGTCGCTCACGCGACCATGGAGGTGCGCCAGTGGACGTCTCCGATAGAACTGAAAAATGTCCAAACTCCGGAGCCCGCAAAGCGGGCGGCCAGCGTGACGAAAAACTCAAGAAGCGAAATGGTTGATCGCAAATGTCGCGGTCAGCAGGGCCATAAAATATAATGCTCAACCTTTCGCACGCTACTCGGATCGCAGGAACAGTTTCGCGTGTTTGAGCTCAGGCCTGACCGTGTCCGCGCGGCTGCAGAGCTCTATCAGCCGTTGATAGAGGGCTCCGGCCTTTTTTCGATCTCCAGTCTGTTCGGCTGAACGTGCTGCGCCGTACAACGAATTGAAGCGATTGGGAGCCACGCGGAGTGTGGTTTCAAATTCCTTCAAAGCCTGATCTGGTTTTCCCATTTCGAGCAGCAGGTCACCCAGGAGCTCGCGGGACGGCAAGACCGAGCCCGGCGTAACGGGGTGCTTCTCCATCGTGTCTTCCAGCTCTGCGGCTGATTTCAGGTGGGCCAGAGATTCCTCGTGCCGTTGCTCCGAATAGGCCAACCAGGCGGCTGCTGAAAGGCGCTGCACCTCCACTTGATCAGCCCAATAGGTCTCTTTCATCTTGAGCAGCCCCTCTCGAAATGCGGCAAGCTTTTCCAAATCTTTCCGAGCCGACCCTGGATCGTCACTTCGAGCAGCACCGAGCGAGCGCGCAAAGTATATTATTGCTTCAGCGTACGGAAAACGATTCCACGGAAAGCCCGCTGGCCGCACTTGGAGCGCGGCTGCCTCCGTCCAGTGGCGCCTTTCCAACGCGTAGCGCGCCGGAACTGCAGCAAGGGCATAGGCTGCAGCGAAGTTTTCCACATCCACTGCCTGAACTTTGGAAACTTCCTCACGGACATTTCTTGCCTTTGTCTCTTCACACTCTTGAAGATAGGCATACATCAGGTAGTCCAAGGCGTGGAGCGCATCGAACGAAGCTGTTCCCGGTTGGGTCCTGGCCACGCGTCTGGTGGCCATATCGGCCGAAGCCATATTGGACCGGATCGATTCTTCCCACAGACCGAGCCTGGTAAAGATGTGCGACGGCATGTGTAGAGCATGAGGCGACGACGGAGCCAGATTCGCGTAAGTCCGAGCTGCCGGAAGCGCCAGAGAAGCGAGCTGAGGATAATCGTAGCTGTGAATAATGTAGTGGGCCACGCCGGGATGCTCAGGCGCCTCTACCAAAACCGAATTCAGAATATCTGCTGCCTTCTTTTGTTTGTTGTAGGTTTTGTCGCTCGGTAAAGCCGTTCCGAGCAGCGCTAAAGAGTAGAAAACGGCTGCCTCGCGGTCATTGGGATAGCGTCGATAAAGCCGTTCCATGGCCTTTTCATAGGCAAGAGCGCGCGTGCGGTGGTCGAGTTTGTCGGAGTCCCTGAAGAAGACGTCCACAGCAGCGATGTACTCTTTCTCTCGTTCCGTCTTTCCGCCGATAAGTTTGGCTCTCTCAATCGCATTCCATCCCCTCTTCAGTTCTGAAGGGTCGGGAGGAACCCAGACAGGGTGGTAAAGGCTCATGGCAAATCCCCAATATGCCATCGCACAGTGCGGATCCTTTTGACTGACGGCGGTAAATGTCTTTTCGGCATCTTCGTAGGCAAACGAGTGGAGCATCGCAACCCCGAGCCGGAATTGCTCTTGAACAGACGCGTCACAACTGACTGGGAAAGTCACGTTACCGAAGTTTTCGTGTTCATGGTCGTCATGGCGGTGCTTCTCTTGCGCATGAGTGAAAGAGAAAGAAAACAAACAAAGGAACGGCAGGATGACTTTTAGCTGGCTTCGCATGTTAGAACTCCAATCGCAGGGCAAATTGGATCACAGACTGGATGTCCTTAGTGGGTCCAGATCTTCAGTTCGGCCCACATTAGATATTGGGAGACACGCTAAGGACACAGGCAATTAACCAAACACGCGTGCCAGAGACGTGCTCGGGACCGGAGTCGAACCGGTACACTCCTTTCGGAGCTCAGGATTTTAAGTCCCTCGAATGTACTTCTAAATATATTCTTATTCAACTAGATACAAACTCACAATGTGAAACTGTGCAAGCGGCTGTGCAAGTTTCGGAGGTCCGACATCTCCTCCTCCATCAGCATCTTACCAACGATTCAACGCCACAGTGCCGGAATTCGGCCGGAAGTAGCCTGCGTTGGCGCCAGTGATTGGGTGGACGAGGAAAGAGCCGTCGCGGAAATTCAGGCCGCGGGTTCAGAATGGTACCGAACTTACAGGGGGATGGCGCAAGGGGGCAGCCTGTTGTCAGTTCGCTTTCGGACGGCGATCGGCCCACTTGAGGATACTGTCGAGGGTCGGGCACAAGGATTGCCCCCAGTCTGTCAGCCGGTATTCAACCTTGGGCGGCACTTGCGGATATGAGGTCCTGTGGACAATGCCGTCCGCCTCCAGTTGCCGGAGTTGCTGGCCGAGCATTTTCTGCGTGATGTTCGGAATTGCGCGCTCCAGTTCGGAGAAGCGCATCACCTTGCCGCCGAACAGGTGAAAGAGAATCACCAGCTTCCATCTCCCCTCCAGCATGCGCAGCGCTGCCTCCACGTCCGCTGCCGCCGAAATGGGGGTGTACCGCTTGGCCATCCTTCCTCCGTACTTACTTTTTAGTGCGTACTTCCATTATTGTCAGTGCCATGCGACATTTCAAGGAGGGAACACTGCGAACGCGAGGAAAACATGCCGTTGAACGTACCGCCCATAATCGCCGAATATTTGGAGGCCGAGCGCGCCAAGGACGCGCGCCGTCTGTCCCTGTGCTTTGCCGGGAACGGCGTCGTGCACGATGAAGGCAAGGACCGCCGCGGCCGCGACGCGATCCGGGAGTGGAAAGAGGAGGTGGATGCGAAGTACAGGTATGTTTCGGAGCCGTTGGCGGCGTCGGTAAATGAGAACACCGTGACCGTGCGCGCGCGGCTGACCGGCGACTTCCCCGGCAGTCCGATAGAGGTAAACCAGGTCTTTACTCTGGAGGGCGGCAAGATCGTCTCGCTGGAGATCCGTTCATGAGCTATCCATTTCCCGTTTCCGCGGACGAATTCAAGGGAAAGCGCGTGCTGGTGACCGGCGGCACGAAAGGCATGGGCGCGCTCATCGTGGCGCGGTTTGTCGCGTCCGGGGCTTCTGTGGCCACCTCGGCGCGCTCCCCGCTTCCGGCGGATCAGCGCTCGGCCTTGTTCATTCAGGCCGATATCGGATCGCGTGACGGCGCTGGGGCCGTTATCGAGCGGGTGAACCGGGAGTGGGGCGGCATCGATATCCTCATCAACTGCGTGGGCGGATCGAAGGCGCCGAACGGCGGTTTTTCCGCTCTGTCCGACGAGGATTGGAGCCGTGCGCTCGACGTGAACCTGCTGGCGGCGGTCCGCATGGATTGGGCTTTCATACCCGGCATGATTGCGCGGTCGTCGGGGGCCGTCATCCATATCAACTCCATCCAGCACCGCTTGCCCCTTTACGACTCGACGCTCGCCTATGCCGCGGCGAAAGCCGCGCTTCGCACGTACTCCAAGGGCCTCGCGGACGAAGTGGGGCCGAAAGGAGTGCGCGTGAACACAGTCTCGCCCGGCTTCATCGAGACCTCCGGCGCGCACGGCATGATCGTGCAACTGGCCAGGAGCAGCGGCATAGACGAGGCCGCCGCGCGCCAAAGGATCATGGACATGATCGGCGGCATCCCGATCGGCCGTCCGGGAAAGCCGGAAGAAGTCGCCGAACTCGTGGCTTTTCTCGTTTCGGACCGCGCGGCCTCGATCCACGGCGCCGACTACGTTATTGACGGCGGCACCATGCCCACCACCTGAACCGTCTTCGTCCACCTAAGCTGTCAAAGTCCGAACGTCAGCCCGGCTTCAGACGGCGCGCTCGACTGTTGCAGACCGACGCAACGTGCTTGCACCTCGGCGGCGGCCACCGCCGCAAGGAACTTTGTTGTCTGCTTTGTTTCGGGTTTCATCGAACGCGAACAACGGACCTGGCGGCGCGCCCGGTCATCGTTGGTCTGACCACGGACGGCGTCAAATACTACGTGCGAAACGTCAGGCGGAAGCTCGCCGCCAACAACATTGTCCACGCCGTGTTCAAGGCTCAGCATGCGCCCAGATACCGAACTTGGCGTCGCGGAACCAATCGGGCACGTGGTAGGCCTGGAGGGATTCGCGGGTGCCTTTGAATGGCCCCGGTTGAATTTGGGGACCGGTTTCCTCGATGGCCAAAGCGCGCACTCCTCTCAGCAACGGCACGGCTCCCGCCAGGCTCTTGGTGACAGTTCGCCTTGTGATCATCATCGCGTTCTCCTCTCAGGGTGATGTCAGCATCCGTTTGACGTCATCAGGCATCTGCCCCGTCAACTCCCACCGTAGCAGCGACGCTGGAACTAGGCCCACGGCGTTGAATTCGTCCATGAACCGCTTCATGCTGAAATTCTCCCCCATCTGCCGCCTTCGCTCGGCGAGCAGCTTTTCAATTTCGATCTTGCCGATCAGGTAGCTCGTGCCATAGCCCGGTTGCTGCAGGTACAGATGCTGCTCATCGCGCACCAGCTTGCCGCTGAGGCTGAGCCATCCGCGCGGAGTGTTGGCCGAGGCGAACGCAGCGGCCTGCTCGAGCGAGAATTCGTTGCTGTGCATCCGCAGCTCGCCCAGCGCCCGCGCCGCTCGCTCGGCGAGCAGAATGTAGATCAGCTCGCGCGTCCGCGGCCGGGCGTCGAACATGCCGGCCTGCGTCATCATCTCCTCCCAGCCGGTGGCATGACCTTCGGTGCGTGTGTTGAAAATGTTGTACAGCAGCGCCCCGCGCCGGATCGGATCCTCGTGCGGCTCGTTCGCCATGCGCCCTTTGTCAAACCAGTGATAGCCGTGTGTGCGCATCACTTCGGGATCGCGGTAATCCACTTCAGCGAAGAACTCGCGCGGGCCGGGGGAAAACTTTCCGACACGCGCGCGGAGCGCCGGGTCCATATAGTCGCGGATCGTCATAATTTCGTGCTCTTTGAGGAAGGCCATGTACTCGGTGACGGCGGAGTTGAAGCGCCGATCGTACTCAGCGGCGCTCGCGATTGGGACCTGCTGGGGGAGCCGGCCGTTGCGCTGCTCCTCGAGCGCAAGGGAGACTCCGGCCCGCGCCAGCTCGCGCTCCATGAGCGTCACCTCTTGCTGCCAAGTGTGTGGGACGAGCTGCACGTTCTTCAGATACCAGTTATAGTTGTCGATGCCAACGCCCGACGGTGCCCTCTTCGACGCAGCCTGCGAATCAAGCCAAGTCGCAAACGCATCTGTGGCTTCGCGAGCTTGCTGAACGCCGGCCTGGAGATCCGGCGTCGCATCCGTCAGTTGTGATTCGAGTCTCGCAAGGTCGGCGCTT
>DASXTB010000159.1:0-13272 GCA_036505615.1 Acidobacteriota bacterium | reverse complement strand
TCACCAGACGCCCCGATGGCTCGCTGGCGATCGCTGCATGGAACTACGTGCCCCAGGATGAAGTGGGTCAGCCAAAATCCTTTTCCTTAGTGTTGAAGGGGTTGAGCGGTCCACGTCGAGTTCGCATCGGGTTGCTGGATGCCACTCATGGTTCGGCCCTCGCGGCGTGGGAGGCGATGGGCAAACCTTCCTTTCCCACTCGCGAACAACAGCGCCGATTGCAGGCGGAGGGACAGCTCCCCGCGCCTGAAATCAAACGGCTGCCACCGGGAAGCTCCGCGGTAACCTCACTGGTTCTGCCACCGCATAGCCTGGCGTTGATTGAAGTCGTCAAATGATGGTGCTGAAAGCCGCTTGCCTTTGAAATACCGCTGAACTAACTTGCAAACCCACAGGTTGATTTTTACCGCTGTGTCCTTTGTGTCCTTGGTGGTCAAAGAGCATTAACCACAAAGGACACCAAGGACACGGCGGATCGGCTAAGTGAGATCGTGATCGGGGACGAAGACGGCTTTATGTGTCAACCAATTGGACAGAGTTTGCCATGAATAACTCACGCTTCCCCAGGGATCGAAGAGTCCGATTTTGGCAAATCCAGGCCGCTCTTCTTGTTGTCTGTGTCGCCGCGGTCCTGGCCGTGTCTGGAAGGAGTCTCACTTCCGGAGTTGAAGCGCACGTTTTTGATCATCCGGCTGTAGCGAAGTTCTGGAATAAAGGCGGGTCGAAGGAAAACGCCGCTACACTCTCTTTGCGGGGTTCTTCCCAGCTTTCCGCAGGTGATCAGGCGTTCCTGGAGGACCTCTCGCGGCGCGCCTTTCGTTATTTCTGGGAACAGGCAGACCCGCAGACCGGACTGGTTCGCGACCGCGCCCGCACGGATGGATCACCTCATGACGAACGCCATCGCGATATTGCCAGTATCGCCGCTACCGGATTCGGGCTGACCGCTCTTTGTATCGCGGCGGATCATCACTGGATCGATCCCGCGCAAGCACGCCGGCGTGCCCGCGCCGCGCTGCGATTCTTGGCCCGGCTCGCGCCGCAAGAAAACGGCTGGTTCTATCACTGGATGGATGCCAAGAACGGCGAGAGGAGATGGAATAGCGAGGTGTCTTCAATCGACAGCGCGCTGTTGCTTGGTGGAATTTTGACGGTGCGCCAGTACTTTCAAGATGATGCTGAAATGAGGCGGCTGGCGAGGGAGATCTACCAGCGCATCGATTTTCCCTGGATGTTGAACGGTGATCCCGGTCTGTTGTCGCATGGATGGACTCCGGAGCGCGGTTTTATCGCGCATCGATGGGACCACTACAGCGAACAGATGATTCTTTATCTGCTGGCCATCGGCTCATCCGTGCATCCCATTTCGCCCAGCGCATGGTATGCGTGGCACCGCCCGGAGATCACGTATCGGGGCTTTACCTACATCACCGGAGGGCCGCTCTTCATCCATCAGTATTCGCATGCGTGGATCGACTTTCGCGACCGGCGCGAAGAGCGCGCATCCCATGCCGATTATTTTGAAAATTCCATAGCCGCCACCCGCGCCCATCGTCTCTTCTGCATCGATCTGTCCGGAGAATTCCCCGGTTACTCGGAGAACATCTGGGGGATCACGGCTTCCGATAGTCCCAAAGGGTATAGGGCGTGGGGAGGGCCGCCGCGCGATCCGGCTATTGATGGCACGGTTGTCCCGTGCGCCCCGGCAGGCTCACTGATGTTTACGCCCGAAATCTCGCTGCCGGCGCTGCAAACCATGCGCGCCCGGTTCGGTGACCAAATTTACGGCCGTTACGGGTTTGCCGATGCTTTCAACCCCACCACGGGTTGGGTAGGGCCCGACGTGATCGGGATCAATGTCGGTATTACGTTGTTGAGCGCCGAGAACTTGCGCAGCGGCGGCGTGTGGCGTTGGTTCATGCGCAATCCGGAAATTCCCCGCGCTATGAAAATGGTTGGTCTGGTCAAAGTCAACGAGCGCCGTCGGAAAATCGCCATCCAATATTCGCCTCAAAACCGACGTATTGCACCTCTTTCATTCGACCTTAGTGAGCTTGAGGGCGCGTTCTTCGAGCGGAAATCCTCCGGAGACCCACGCTTCAAAACCTCCCTGCAAAGGTCTCACCCGGGAGAAGCCTTTATCCATCAGCCGCCGCGCCATCCTGGCGCTGGTCGCCTCTTTGGGTCAGGTGCAGTAAAGCACCAGCTCGAGTGCGACTGGCAGCTCGGAAATGCGCCTCTCCAGTTCGGAGGGAATGATCCTGATGGAGCCGGGGATGGAAAAAGGATCGCTGTCGAATGCCAGCGGGCTGCGCAGATCAACCACGGCAATCTTTTCACCAATCTTCATTTTGTCATGCAGCTCTTCGACGGTAATTCGCACACTGCGCAAGTGTCGGTAAAACTTCCTTCGGTCGTAAATCTTGAAAGCGATGAAAGCAGCCAGGGCCGCCAGCGCCAAAATCAACGCCACATTCCCGAACCTTTCGGCGAATACAAACAACTCCGCCAGCTGCTTGGAAAAGACATAGCCGACCGTAAGAAGAGGAAGAGCCCAAAGAGCGCATCCGGCCAGATCGTAGAGCAGGAATTTCCAGATGGGGACATTCAGCAGGCCGCTCAGAGGTGGAGCGATGGTATTCAGCCCGGGGAGATACTTGGCGATAAGCAGCGAGCGCAGCCCGTAACGCACGAAAGTCGCTTCCGTTTTGCTGACGCAACTTTCCGGGTTGAGTGAAATCAGGCAGATCCAGCCCAGAATCTTTCGGCCGCTGAATTTTCCCAGGTAGTACCAGACCACGTCGGCGGAAAGGGCGGCAAGCGTCGACACAGCGAGCGCCACGCTCAGTGAAGGACGCCCGGTCGTCGCCAGGGCGCCCGCGGCCAGCAGGAAGGGAAAACTGGGAATCGGAATCCCCATATTATCAATCCAGACCGCGACAAACAGAATTAGAGTTCCGTGAGCTTGAAATAAATCAAGAATCTCTTTCATGGCTTCTGTGTACGAGTATTATGCAGGGGCGGGCGTTTCGGCTTCAAAAAGGGGTACCCAGTTGCTAGTTCCTAGTTCCCAGTTCCTAGCGTGGCCCGAATTATATGTCTGAGATTCCACTGATTGCTGAATGCCTATTAACAATGAGGTAATGGGTGCTGGTAACTGACAATCGAGAACTGACGTTTGGTCCTCGAGAACTAGAAACTGGCAACTGGGAACTGGCAACCGGATATGGTCACTGAGCGCTGATCTGCCAAGGAGCCTCATGTCATCAGGCGAAAAAACAACCCATACGAACCGGCTCATCCATGAAACAAGCCCTTACCTGTTGCAGCACGCGCATAATCCCGTTGACTGGTATGCGTGGGGCGAAGAGGCGCTGCGGGCGGCGCGCCAGCAGGACAAGCCGATTTTACTGAGCATTGGTTACTCGGCCTGCCATTGGTGTCACGTCATGGAGCACGAATCTTTCGAGAGCGAAAGGATTGCTCGGTTGATGAATGAAAATTTCATCAACATCAAAGTGGATCGTGAAGAGCGCCCCGATCTGGACGCTATCTACATGAACTTTGTGCAGATGACCACAGGCAGTGGGGGCTGGCCAATGACGGTCTTTCTGACCCCAGACCTGGTTCCTTTTTTTGGCGGCACGTATTTTCCTCCGGATGATCAGTACGGCCGGCCGGGGTTTGCGCGGCTGCTGGAAAGTCTGGCCCAGGTTTGGAAAACGCGCCGCGCGGAGCTGGAGAAGGAGCGAGACAAGATTGTCGACAGCTTACAGCAGGCGGCAAGGCTGGAGCTGCCGGAAGGAACGGTGGACAAGGCGGTTCTGGAAGAAGCCTACCGCAATCTCCTGCAGCGCTTCGACAGCCGGCATGGAGGCTTTGGCGGCGCGCCCAAATTCCCCAACTCGATGGCGCTGGCATTTCTGCTGCGCTATTACAGGCGCATGAAGTCGGATGCCGCGCTCGACATGGTGAACGTGAGCCTTACGGAGATGGCCCGCGGTGGTATCTACGATCAGTTGGGAGGGGGCTTCCACCGCTACTCGGTCGATGAACGGTGGCTTGTGCCTCATTTTGAAAAAATGCTCTATGACAACGCTCTGCTGGCTCGACTGTATCTGGAGGCTTTCCAAGCCACAGGGAATTCTTTTTACAAACAGGTAGCGGAAGAAACCCTGGCCTATGTGGAGCGCGAAATGACAGATCCTTCCGGAGGGTTTTATTCCGCCCAGGATGCCGACAGCGAGGGCGAGGAGGGTAGGTTTTTCATCTGGACACCGCAAGAGGTCGAGGCCGCCTTGGGAAAGCAGGATGCAAATCTTTTCAATGAATACTTCGATGTGACTCCCTCCGGAAATTTTGAAGGCAAGAACATTCTCCATCACCGGATCGATACGGACGCGTTCAGCCGCAGCAGCGGAATGTCGCCCGAGCGGCTCCAAGAATTCTTTAAAGAGGCGCGCCGGACTCTTTTTTGCGCAAGAGAAAAGCGTGTCAAACCTGCGCGCGATGAAAAAGTTCTGGCCGCTTGGAACGGCATGATGCTGACGGCTTTTGCTGAGGCCGCCTTTATATTGAACAATCCGGCCTTTTTAGAAACGGCCAGGAAGAATGCGCAGTTTTTAACTTCCCAGATGTTTGTGGATGGCAGACTGCAGCGATCCTGGAAACAGGGACGAGCCAGGCTGAATGCGTACCTGGAGGATTATGCCCAGGTCATTGAGGGCTTCATTGCACTGTATCAGGCAGCAGGCGAGGTAAAGTGGCTGGAGCGCGCTCTGGAACTGATGCAGTCGCAGATTGAGAAATTCTGGGACTTGGAGAAGGGAGATTTTTATTTCACTTCCAGCGACCACGAAGCGCTGTTGATACGCCAGAAAGAGTATTTTGACAATGCCATCCCTTCGGGGAATTCGGTGACCTGCATGAACTTGCTGCGCTTGTCGGAGTTCTTTGGAGAAAAAAAGTATCGCCAGATGGCCGAGCGAATGTTGCGGCAAATGAGCACTGGGCTTGCTGACCACGCTTCGGCATTCGGTTACTGGTTACAGGCACTGGATTTTCTGTTGGGACCGGTCAGCGAGATCGCAATAGTGGGACCGGCGGCACAGCGGGAAAATCTAGTCGAGATACTCCGCAGAAGGTTCCTGCCCAACAAGATTCTCGGCGTCGCTGATTCGGTGGACGCGCGATTGGGAGAAAAAATTCCGCTGCTTGCGGGCAAGAGCACTATCGAAGGGAAAGCCACGGCGTATATCTGTCAGCATTATGTCTGCAGACAGCCGGTAACGAATGCGGCTGAGTTGGAGGAATTGATCCGATGATGCGAAAAGTCATTTTTTTGCTTTTACTTTGTTATGTATATAACCTGCCGGCCGAGACGTTCCAGCAAGCCGGGATAAAATCACCGGCCGCTTTCACTCTTACTCTTCCACACGTAGTCGAAGGCGGAAATAGTCAGATTTAGGGAGCAGTGATCCGCGTCAGCATGAAAAGCTCTGGAGAGTCAGATGGAAAAACCTGCGGAAACTGATAGACCCATTCATGATCTCCTCCGTCGCCGCTGGAGCCCGCGCGCTTTTTCCCAGCGCCCGGTCGAGCCGGAAAAGCTCCTTACCCTCCTGGAAGCGGCGCGCTGGGCGCCCTCCTCTTTCAACGAGCAGCCATGGAGTTTTCTGGTCACGACCACAGAAAACCCAGGCGAACACGACCGCATGATCAGTTGCCTGGTAGAAGGAAATGCGCAGTGGGCGCGCCAAGCGCCGGTACTGATGCTCTCTGTAGCCAAACTGTTCTTCGAGAAGAATGGAAAGCCAAACCGCCATGCCTTTCATGACGTGGGGCTGGCTGTGGAAAATCTGGTGATCCAGGCGACGGCACTGGAGCTGGTGGTGCATCAGATGGCGGGATTTCACGTCGACAAGGCGCGCCAGGTCTATGCCATTCCCGAAGGTCACGAACCGGTGGCCGCGATCGCGCTCGGTTATCCCGCCGATCCGGAGAGTCTGTCGCAACAGTTGCGTGAAAAGGAAATGGCTCCGCGAGTCCGAAAAGCTCTTCGGGAGTTTGTCTTTGCCGGTAAGTGGGGCCAGACATCACCTCTCTTGCAAATGTCGAATTCCGAATGACGAATTTGGAATGACTCCCGGTGGTCAGGTTCTCGTAGTCAGTCTTGTGTCATTCGGAATTCCAAATTCCAGCCTTGACCTTGTTTTCGTTCGTTCCCTATAATTAAAGTTTTCGCCAAATGGAGGATTCGTCCGTGTACGCAGTGATTCGAGCCGGAGGAAAACAGCTGAAGGTTTCCGAAGGCTCCATCGTCGAAGTGGAGCGGCAGAACGTTAACCCAGGCGACAGCATCAAGTTTCCCGAGGTCCTGATGATAGCCGGCGAAGGCAATTTAAACGTCGGCACACCGCTGATAGAGAACGCAAATGTTTTCGGGACGGTGCTGGACATACATCGTTCTCCCAAGGTTTTGGTATTTAAGAAGAAGCGGCGCAAGCAGTATCGACGAACGCGCGGGCACCGCCAATACCTGATCCGCGTGCGCATTGACGAGCTGGGGTTGTATGAAGAACGCAGGAAGAAACCGCTGGAGATTGAGCCGGTCAAGGTAGCCCAGCCAGTTGAACCCGAAGCTCAGGGAACGCCGGAAGAACCGAAACGGGTAGCGGCTAAACGCGAGGCGCCTCCCAAGAAAGGAACCAAGGTTGCCGCCAAGGCCGAGGCGAGGAAGGCGTCGCCCAAGGAGAAGGCTTCCGCCAGAAAGAAGGAAGCGCCAAAAAAGGCCGGAAAACTCAAAGACACTAAGAAGAAAAAGAAGTGACTGTCCGTTGTACGTAGTCAGTTGTCCGTGGTCAGTTGTAGTTCCTATGAAACAGAGTCGCGACTAACGCCAATGCAACGGACAACCGACAACGGACTACGGACAGTTAAAGGAAACAAACCATGGCTCACAAGAAAGGTGTAGGAAGTTCACGAAATGGCCGGGACAGCCAGTCGAAACGTCTGGGAGTAAAGCGCTTTTCCGGACAGCTTGTTACTGGTGGTTCGATCCTGGTGCGTCAACGCGGAACTCCGATAAAGCCCGGCTTGAACGTCGGTCTGGGCAAGGATGACACTCTATTTGCCAAGATCGATGGGATCGTGAGATTTCAGGACCGTGGCCGCAAGGGGCGGTTTGTTCATATTCAGACCCAGCCGGCTCGCTGACGGGGACGCGGGGATGTGGCGACACGGGGACGCGGAGAAACGGGGACACGGGGACGTGGCGACACGGGGACGCGGGGACGTGGAGAAACAGGGACACGGCGATAGTAGTCGTGTAAAGAGCGATTTAACGGATTAACCACTGTTTCGGCTCAGATATCATTCGCACAAGCTGGCCCAGAATTTTGTCGTACACGCAGTCTAACTCGTCGGCTTCAGCTTTGAATGAAAAATCCGCATCGCTGCATCCATCGCAGCCTGATAGACGCGCAGCTGCCTGTAACTTCTGATGTTCGCCTTAGCTGTGATCAGCTCTCCCAAATTACATAACTGGGTTCTCGAAATTTTTGCGAAAAAATTTAACCAGAAGAGCTTTGAAGAGTCCCAGCGTCGCCGTGTCCCCCCGTCCCCCCGTCCCCGTGTCCCTGCCTTCCCGTGTCCTCGTCCGCCGTCGTCAATTGCAACCAGTGGCTACATGGCACTAATATGAGAATGTGTTCATCGATACCGCAAAAATCTACGTAAGGGCAGGTGATGGAGGGAAAGGATGCATTGCTTTCCGCCGTGAAAAGTTTGTTCCCCGCGGTGGGCCGAGCGGAGGAGACGGAGGAAAGGGTGGCGACGTTTATTTCCGGAGCAATGGCCAGATGAATACGCTGCTGAAATTTCGGTTCAACCAGCACTTTGTCGCCGGGCGGGGGCAACATGGAATGGGAAGCCTGTGTCATGGAAAGGACGGGGAAGATTTGATAGTCGAGGTTCCTGTGGGAACGCAGATCTTTGACGACCAGGACCATCGCCTGCTTTACGACTTCCAGGAGCCGGATGAGCGGATACTGATTGCTCAGGGAGGCAAAGGAGGGCGTGGCAACGCCGCTTTTAAGTCGTCCACCAACCAGGCGCCCAAGCGGGCGGAGGAAGGCCTGCCAGGAGAAGAAAAGACTCTGCGGCTGGAACTGAAGCTTCTGGCTGACATTGGTTTGATCGGATTTCCCAACGTTGGCAAGTCCACTCTGATCTCGGTGATCTCTGCAGCCCGGCCAAAAATTGCGGACTATCCTTTTACCACTTTGACGCCTCATCTGGGCGTTGTCGAATACGACCAGGAACGCCACTTTGTCGTGGCCGACATCCCAGGTCTGATCGAAGGCGCCCACCACGGAAGCGGACTGGGAGACCGGTTTCTGCGGCACGTCGAACGCACTAAAGTTCTGGCTCATTTGATTGATGTCTCGGAGCAGTCGGGGAGGGATCCGGTGCAGGATTACGAGGTCATTCAGCAAGAGCTCTCGCTCTTCAACCCGAAGCTGGTCGAAAAGCCGCAGATTCTCGTGGCCAGCAAGATCGATATTTTGCAAAATAGAGAACGCTTGAATGCCGTTGAGTCGCTGGCTCGGCGGAAAGGCCTGGAGTTTGTCGCTATTTCCGCAGCCACGCAGCAGGGAGTTAAACAACTGGTGGATCTTTTCGCCGTGAAATTGCAACAAGCCGCTTGAAGACTTTACGAGTTGGAATCCTGGGCGGTACATTTGATCCCGTTCACATCGGCCACCTGCACGTCGCACGCGAGGTGCGCAGGTCTTTCCGCTTGGATGAGATTTGGTTTTTGGTGGCGCGCACTCCTCCCCATAAAAAACGCATGCAAATTTCTCCCGTGTGGCATCGCTGCGGAATGCTGGCCATCGCTACGGCGGAATATCCCAGGTTTAAGATTTGCGATTATGAATTGACTTCAAACTCGGGCTTCACGGTGGATACCCTGCGCGCGCTGCGACGGAAGTATCGCGCCCAGGCGCGTTTTTATTTCATTGCCGGAGGCGATGCACTGCGCGACTTCCATAAGTGGTACCGATTTGAAACCCTGCTTAATGAATTTCACATTGTGTTTGTGAACAGGCCGGAGACGGGACTTCAGAAATTACCGGCAGGAGTTGACCCGCGCGTAGCCAAGCATGTGCGCCCCTATCGCAACAGCGATTCCCCATGGGAGAAGGGAAGTTTCTTGATTGAGGTAGGCGCTCCTGATGTCTCTTCCACTCAGATCCGCCGCCGTCCCATCGAATTGATGAAGATTCAGAAATGGGTCTCCCCCGCCGTATATCAGTAAATAAAAAAGCACGGGCTATATCAGAACGTATGAGAAAACTTGAAGACGATCTGAAGATCGCATGGAACGCGCTGGAGGACAAAAAAGGCGAAGAAATGTTGCTGTTGGATATTTCCGCCATTTCCAGCTTTACTGATTATTTTGTGATTGCCACCGGGCAGACCCCGCGTCAGACGCAAGCAATGGCCGATGCAGTAATGCATCAATTGGAAAGCGAAGGACTTTCGGTCGGCCACGTCGAGGGTTACCAGAGGGGAGAATGGATCCTGTTGGACTACATGAGCTTTGTAGTTCACATTTTTGTCCCCGGTCATCGCCGCTTTTACAGTCTGGAAAAGCTATGGAGCGACGGGAAACGAATCCGAATATCAAGTTGAATTTCCTGAAACCGGTGCTATCATACAGCGCTCTAAATGAAGCTTGTTCTTGTCTGGGTTGGGCGGACGCATGATTCGCGGTGGCGCGCTCTGCAGCAGGACTACCTGGCTCGGCTCGCGAAGTTTGTACCGGTTGAAATAGCAGCCGTGAAGGAATCCGGAGGCGATGATTCTGCGGCGGCGCGCCGGCGGGAAGGCCTATTGCTGGAAAAGAAAATCCCTAATTCCTCCACGGTGGTGGCATTGGACGAGCAAGGAAACGAGCTCAGCTCGCGAAGTTTTGCAAGGTTTCTTGAAGGGCTTCAAGGTCGTGGGACGCGCACGGTCACATTCGTGATGGGTGGACCAGCCGGTTTGCCTGACACTTTGCGGCAGCGCGCGGACCACCTGCTGGCCTTATCTCAAATGACGTGGGGCCACGAAGCAGTTCGGGTGCTGCTTCTGGAGCAGTTGTATCGCGCTTTCACAATTCTCCGTGGGTACCCATACCACAAATAAAAAGACGATGGATGCCAGGAAGTTAAAAAAGTTCAAGGAAAAACTGATTGAAAAGAAAGACAGTCTCGTAAATGCCGTGCAGCGTAACGAGGCCTATGGGCGCGAAGCCAACGTCGAAGTGGAGACGATGGACTCCGGCGATAAGGCCTCGAGTTCCTACACCAAAGAGTTTGTTTTCAGCCGATCGAATAACGACCGCATTGTTTTGAAAATGATCGAAGAGGCGATGGAACGCATGACGGAAGGGGGCTATGGCGACTGCATAAATTGCGGCAAACCGGTTGAGCCGAAACGCCTGGAAGCAGTTCCCTGGGCGCGTTACTGTATTGCCTGCCAGGAATTGGACGAGCGGGGGATGCTCGCCACGGAATGACGAATTTCGAGTGCCGAATGACGAATGACGGCTGTCCAATGACGAGCTTGGGAGCTGTCTAAGGGTCCGGGGGCTTCGGCTCCCTGTCCTGGGTCCTGAGTTTTGGGTTCCGGCGTACCCAGCACCCAACACCCAGCACCCAACACCCAACACCCAACACCGCACCCGCCACACCGGTCCCCCATTCGACATTCGACATTCGTCATTCGACATTAGGGAGCGCGTGCCACCGTCAAGACGCCAACTCTGCTTGCTCCACCCCGTTTCAAGACGCGAGCACACTCGTTTGCAGTCGCCCCGGTAGTCAAGATGTCATCCAGGAGCAGAATGCGGCCGCCTTCAACCGATCCGCGGAGGGCAAAGCTGCGCCGCACATTCCGCCTTCTCTGTTTTTCGGTCAGGCCGGCTTGAGGGCGCGAGGCGAGCCGCTTGCTTAGGATCCTCCTGGCGGGCACGGCGATCCGTCCTGACAGCAGGCGGCTCAACAAGCGAAGATGGTCGAAGCCGCGATCCCGGACCCGGGCCGCATGGGTAGGGACAATCGCCAGAACGTCCCAGTCCAGGGAGCTAAAGTTCTGACGGAATGCTAACTCCAGCAAGCGGACAAGGCCGGGTGCCAGACTCTGGTCTGCGCGATACTTGTATTGACGCAGAATCCTTCCCAACTCATTTCGATATAAGCCAAAGCTGCGAGCAAAGTCCAAGTAGACCAGCGGAAGGCATTGGGCGCATTCTGAGCACGGCCCGGAGGCATAATGCTGCCCGCAGCGCGAGCAGGCCGGCTTCATTGGTTCCAAACTATCCCAGCAATCGTGACACACCGTTCCGTTGCGAAATTCAGGCACGGGGCGGTCGCAGAACATACAGTAGCTTGGCGCCAGAAGTGTGCAAAGCCAGTCTCGTGGATCCATATCACACTCAACTGGGGAGGATTGAAAATTGCGAGGTTTTTCCGGGAATCTAGCCGCAAATAGACGCGAATGAACGCGAATGGTGGACAGGCTAATGTACTGTGTCCCCAATTCCGCCTTCAAGCAATAACGCGAAAGTTAATCGTGACCTCGATACGCTTATCAGCGGTCAGCTCAGCCTTCAAAATGTAGGTGCCGGGGAGATAGGGCTTGTTGGTTCCCGATGCCAGCGGGATTTCCTCCTCAAACTCCCAGGGAGTGGATTCCAGAGTGCGATCCAAAACTATCATGCTGAATACGCGGTCGTCGGACCACCTCCAGACCTTTTTACCGCCCGAATCCATCAGTGTCCAATCGGTGATTTGTCCCGAGTTGAAGTGAAAGGGAAGGGGCTGTGGAGTCAAATTGCGCAGCGTAAGCTTTGCCCGCACGATGGAAATATTGGCCGGATCGCTTGTGTACTCAAAGCGATCGATTTCCAGGACGGCTTGGATTTTTCCATCCAGAACAGTTGCCGTGGATTTGGGAACTCTCTGTTCGCTTACCGTACAACTTCCTTGTTGGGCCGACTGGCTCAGGAGGAGCAATAACAATACCAGAAGAGACGGTCGAGCGGTGACGCGTCGTCGGCGGTCTTTTTTCATACAAAATCTAACTCCTCAAGCGCGCTCAAACTTGCGGCACACTTCATCACTGTTGACCAAGCTCACTCCTCTTTGCGACCACTGCTCCACCAACTGATTACCGCGAGCCCGGTCGATTGCCTCGGTTGCATCGCGTACCAAGTATATATTGCGCCGCCTAAGGCGCAGCAGGCCCTGGATTGCATGCGCATCGCACACATCGAGAGCTACGCCGTACAGATAAATTTCTTCCGGATCGAGGTGCTGTACGATGGGTTCAGTGTTCGGGTTTGAAAAAACATCAAACATCTTTTTCAGAATAACGATTTCTTCCCCAAGGCTTGAAAGCCTCCGCTGTAGTTCCAATGCAGGCAATTTCTCGTGGGTGACTATCCAGGGATGAGCCGGCTCGGTGGACAGAACCTTCATCTGGCCCACGCTGCCGCGCAGGCAGTGCGGCGGGAAAGTTTCCCGAAAATTCGGCTGGTCGGAAATCTCCGCGTCCGACGGCTCGTGGTCACACATTGAAGCGATGATTTGGATCCGGTCATGATTAGCCTGAGCCGTGCGTGTCAGGCGCGCCAGTCTTGGCAACAGATCGACCGCCCCCGGGATACAGAGCTTTCCGTCTGGCATGATGAAGTCGTACTGGGTATCGACATCCCAGAAGACCACCTTCTTCATGGGTTTATTCTAACAGCGGCCCTTCATATTCCCCTTCATATCGCCCTTCATATCCCCCTTCCTGTCCTCTTCATATCCTCTTCATATCCTCTTCTACACCGCGATCTGGCTGCTTCCTGGCACAGTGACTACGCACACCTTTGAAATCGGCCCAAGGCCGTCTATAATAAGGCGTTCCCGACGGCGGGGGCCCTTGGCATGGAGTCACGTGGATTACACTGAACAGCGCGTAGCGCTTCGCTCACCTCTGTTGATACGCCAGGTCCGGATAGAGGTGGCGCCTGAAGTTTTCTTCGGTTACGCGACAAATATCAGCAGCAAAGGCATTTATATTCAAACAATTAACCCCAAACCCACCGGGTTTCAAGTACGACTGCGCTTCAACTTGCCTGGCGACAAAGAGACGATCGAGTGTTCCGCTGAAGTCGTGTGGAGCAGAGACTACGATTCCAAGACCTGCCGTAAGCCAGGAATGGGGTTGAGGTTT
>DASXTB010000158.1:0-16157 GCA_036505615.1 Acidobacteriota bacterium | reverse complement strand
AAAGCGTTGTGACTGCCCGAGGCCTCGTAGCCTTCGTGGCTGAGCACGGTCTGGATCAACGCGTTTAATTGCTGGTCATCGTCAACGACAAGAATCCGCTTCGCCATAATTGACCTTTGTCACTACTGACTCTGAGTTTCTTTGTCTCTCGCGAAGATTCCACAGTTAAAACGGGATTACCAGCCGTTCACGTCCACGTCCACGACCACGGCCACGCTCGTCGTCTAGGTTCACGACGTACGACTCGCTGAATCGTCAGTTAGATTTGATCATCTTAGCATCGAAACAACGCACTCGATGAGTTGGCCACCTCTTGCGGGCACGGTTTGAGTATCTTGCAAGCATCCAGCATGGCCCCGCGTTCCATTGATTATCCTCTCGCAATACCGAAGATGGCATACTTAACTGGCCTGGAGAGGAAATTTGCGATTTTGTTCAACACGTTGGACGTGGTCGTAGCCGTGGACGTGGACGTGATCGGTCCTTTCTTTAAGTGCGGCTCTACCGCGCTATGAAAATAGGTCACATATAGACTTGACGCTATTATCGATGCCGTACAATATTCGCTTTAGGGAGAAAAGTAACGCGTGATTTTGGATACATGGGCGACGTGAGGATTTTCACTTCTATCATATCCCGATGAGCGACGAGATTCGAGCATATCTGAAATTCTTTGAGGAAATGGGATTCGAACAGGTACGCACTGACCTCCCTGTAGCAGACTTGAACGGCCCGGACCTGGCCGCCGGTGAGAACGCAAAGTTGAGCGCTGGCGAGATGCCCAGCGAGATTCCGACCAACGCGGCTGTGCAGCAACGCGGCCTCCCGTCCGCCTCGCAGTTGGATTTCCACATTCGCGCTGCAGTGGGAGATCCCGAGACAGCGATGAAGAAAGTGCGCGACGATCTGGGTGATTGCGTTCGTTGCAAGCTTCATCGTTATCGGACCAACATCGTTTTTGGCACGGGGAGCCTGCATGCCGAGTTGATGTTTGTAGGCGAAGCGCCGGGAGCCGACGAAGATGAACAGGGGATTCCCTTTGTCGGCAGGGCCGGGCAGTTGCTGACAAAAATCATCGAATCGATCGGGCTCCGGCGCCAGGACGTGTATATTGCCAATGTTATCAAGTGTCGCCCGCCTCAGAATCGAAATCCGGAACCGGACGAAGTGGAAAAATGCAGCCCGTTTCTCTTCCGTCAGATTGATACCGTTCAACCCAAGATCATCTGCGCACTGGGCAAATTTGCCGCTCAAACCCTGCTTGATACCTCCATCCCGATCACCCAGTTGCGTGGTAAATTCTTTGACAAATTCGGCGTCAAGGTCATCCCTACTTTCCATCCTTCTTACCTGTTGAGAAACCCCGCCGCCAAACGTGAAGTGTGGGAGGATATGAAAGCCATCCGTCGGATGCTGGATCAATTAAAGCAAAGCTAGTCCATGCCAATCGAAAGCATCCAGTCGCAGGTCGCAGGTCGAAAGTCGAAGGTCACAGGTTGGCGACTTTCGACTTTCGACCTTCGACTTTCAACTTGCGGCCTGCGACCTGCGACTTGCGACCTGCGACTTTCATGCGTTTAGTACAAGTTGCCGTAGCTGCCCCGGTGCGGAAGACATTTACTTACACCTTCACTCCAGATCTGGATTTGAGCGACGGGATGAGAGTGCTGGTTCCTTTTGGGCGGAAGCTCCTCACCGGGTACGTCGTCGGTTTTCCTTCCGACACCGAGATCGACCTGTCCCGCCTGCGGCCGGTTAAGAAGGCGCTGGATTTTGAGCCGATCTTGAGCCCGGAGCTGATAAAGCTGGGTTTTTGGCTGGCCCGCTATTACATCGCCTCCCCGGGCGAAGTCTTCCGGTCCATGCTCCCCTCGGGGCTAAATTTTCGGGGCGATTATGAAATTAGACTGGCGCAGGAGGAACGCCAGAAATCTCTAATCGGTCAAGAAGATGAAATCATTGCCATTCTTGAGAAAGGGCCGGTGCGCTTTCAGACGCTGGCGCGACGACTGCGCCGGGCCAATCTTTGGCGCCAGATTCAGCAATTGAAAAAGGAAGGGATCGTCGAGTTGCGTGAGTATCTGGACGAAAAATCTCCGGAGAAGACCGCCCTCTTCGTAAGCTTGGCGCCGCAGGCGGCCGACACCCAATTGACACTGCTGCAAAAGGTGGCTTTGGAGAAGATGGGCGCTATGGCTCTGCCAGTGCGTCTCTCCGAGTTGTCTCGGCATGGAGTATCGCCTGCCACCATCAGGTCGCTGGAAAAAAAGGGAATTGTCCGCCTGGAACGCCAGAGGGTGCGGCGCGATCCGTTTCAGGTGCCGGCGCCGCTGCGCACCGAAGTCCTCACGCTGACCGTCGACCAGGAGGAAGCGGTAAGGCAGATCCGGGAAGCACTGCAGGCGGGCAAGTTCCAGAGCTTCCTGCTGCACGGCGTCACTGGGAGCGGGAAGACCGAAGTCTACCTGAACGTTATAGCCGATGCTCTGCAGCATGGAAAGGCAGCCTTAATGCTGGTTCCCGAGATTGCGCTGACGCCCGCGCTGGCCAGGAATTTTCGAAGCTGGTTCGGCCAGCATGTGGCAATTCTTCATAGCTCTTTGTCGGCGGGAGAGCGGCACGACGAATGGCAGCGCATCCGAAAGAGCGAAGCTCGCGTCGTGATAGGCACGCGCTCGGCGGTCTTCTGCCCTCTTCAAAACCTGGGAATCATCATCGTCGATGAAGAGCACGACTCCTCATACAAACAGGAAGAGAATCCCATGTACAACGGGCGGGACACGGCGCTGTTGCGCGGACAATTCAATAATGCGCTGGTTGTGCTGGGCTCGGCGACTCCCGCGCTGGAAACCTACTTTCAGGCCCGAAAAACCGCAAAACACTGTTACATCGCCATTGCCGAACGGGTGCAAAAACGCCCGCTCCCCACGGTGCACATTATCGACATGCGCACAGAATTTGAAAAACGCGGCAAAGCGGCCCTGATCTCAGACCTCCTGAAACAAGGAATCCAGGAGCGGCTTCGAAGAAAGGAGCAGATCATGATTCTGCTGAACCGCCGCGGATATGCTCCTATTCTGCTGTGCCGCTCCTGCGGGAATGTGATGATGTGCGAACAATGCAGCGTCAGCTTGACGTTTCACAAGGAAGGAAATCGGCTTTCCTGCCACTATTGCGGCTACGCGCGCTCCGTGCCAAAGCATTGTCTGGAGTGCAGTGGCGAATACTTATTCATGGTGGGTGAAGGGACCGAACGCGTCCAGGAAGTATTGCAGAAATTGTTTCCGGGAGCGATTGTGGAGCGCTTGGATAGAGATTCCACTCGAACCAAGGGTGCCCACGAACGCATTTTGCGTCGTTTCGACCAGGGAGAGACTCAAGTACTGGTAGGCACGCAAATGATTGCCAAGGGGCACGATTTTCCCAACGTCACTCTGGTGGGAGTGCTGAATGCCGATTCCGGGCTGCGTATCCCCGACTTTCGTGCGGCGGAGCGGACCTTCCAGTTGATAACCCAGGTGGCTGGACGCTCTGGCCGCGGGGAAGTGCCGGGAGACGTCATCGTGCAGACTTACTACCCGAACCATTATGCCCTGCGCTATTCGTGCGAGCAGGATTACGGGCAGTTTTACGAACAGGAAATTCGCTACCGCAAGCTATTCTCATACCCACCCTTTGCCTATCTGGCTACCATATTGGCTCAGGACATAGACGGGCAAAAGGCTTGCCAGATGGCAGGGCTCTTTGCCGAAGAATTGAAACCGGTTCTCCAGCAACGGAACGTGGGGGGAGACCTGCGCGTCCTAGGGCCGTCGGAGGCGCTGTTGGGGCGGCTAAAGGGATCTTACCGCTACCAGATACTTCTCAAATCCCGGAGCCGCAAGCTCCTGCATGATGTCCTGGAAGCAACCCTGCAGCGTTTGGAAGCGAGGAAGAAGAAAACCAGCCAGTGGAGCATCGATGTGGATCCGATTCAGATCTTTTGACTCAATTTTGTGATCTGTGCATTTGCAAAAATTCTCTTCATTATGGAAAATGGAAGGTGGAATGTTAACGAATTTGATTGCGCCGAATTTCCTCTAGCCCGGTTCGGCGCTTCCACTGAGCTTGAATGACCTCCCATTCGAATGATTTGAGAGAACTGATCCGCGCGTTGACCGGAGTATTGCCTGCAGGCGCGAGGCGGCGAGTGGAGTGGGTGCTGGCAGACGTAAACCAGGATCGCGGCTGGCCTGGTATCTGGCGCCGCCTGGAAAGGGAGGGATCAATTTGGCGTAGCGATCCGGTGAGAGTGGTATTTGTGGGTCCTTCCGGTTCTGGAAAACGCACACTCATCCGGCACTTGTTTGGAAGCCAAGCGTTGGACGACGGGATCTTCTCAGTGGTGGAAACCCCGGGGATTGATGAATACCTCGGTTATGGCCGTGATGCGGGCCTGCTCCGCTCTGCTGCGAGCGCCGAACTGATTATCTCGGTGCTGGACGCTGGCTTAAAGCCAACTCACTCCACGCTGTCCGCCATCCAGTCCATCGAAGAGTTGGGGGTTCCGTGCATCATAGTTCTCGCCAAGCTGGACCAGGCTTCAGACCCAGATAATCTGCAGGCAGAATACCGGAAAATTTTGGGCAGGAATGTTTCAGGAGTTTCTTACCGCAAGCCTGACACTCTCCGCGGTTTGCTGCGAGAAATCGTACTGGTACAGCCCCGCGTGCTCTTTGCGTTGGCCCGGCGATACCCCGAGTATCGGGCAATTCTGACGCAGCAGGTACTGGAGGAAAGCAGTGTGATAGCGGCCGCGCTGGCTCTTATCCCCCAGCCGCTGGACACAAGGGTTCTCGCCGCTCTGGTTCAGGCCGTTCTGTTTCTCAAAATCCGCCGCATCTATGCAAAGCCATTTGACTGGAGCGCGGCTCTCCAGATGGTCGGCGCGGTGGGCGGAGTAGTGGCCGTCGAATCTGCGCTTGACTTCCTCCTCCCCAAAGCAGGCCTGCGGAAGAAGGCGGCCCATATCCTGGCTGCCGCCTTCGGGATTTTTCTGGTGGGAAAGGCACTGCAACGTCACTGCCGGAGTCAAGAAGATAACTCGCCTGTTCCAAAGGAAGCGGCGTGAGCAGATACAGGACCCACGCCCACTCGGACCACGATCTTGTGGATCACGATCATTCCGATCACCTTCACCAGCCGCATTCCCATGAATCCACAGCGGGCGGACAGCGAAGCCTCGTCATTGCTCTGGCATTGACGGTAATTTTCATGGTCGCTGAAGCGGTTGGCGGGTATCTGGCCAACAGCCTGGCGTTGCTCGCCGACGCAGGACACATGTTAAGCGATGTAGCCGCTCTGGGGCTAAGTCTGTTTGCGATTTGGTTTGCCCAGCGGCCGGCCACCCCCGCCAAGACTTACGGTTATTTTCGCGGCGAAATCCTGGCGGCGCTTGTTAACGGCGCCACGCTGATTCTGATTTCCTTGTGGATTATCTACGAGGCTTACCATCGAATAGTCTCGCCACCGGAAGTAAAGAGCGGCCTGATGATCACGGTAGCATTCTTAGGGCTGGTGGCCAATATAGTCAGCGCCTGGGTGCTGCACCGCTCTCACAGCGAAAACTTGAATGTCCGCGGCGCATTTCTACACATCATCGGTGACATTCTAGGGTCGGCTGGGGCAATAGTTGCGGGCGTGCTGATTTGGCGCTTTCACTGGTATCTGGCGGATCCGATTTTCAGCGTGCTGGTCAGCGGGCTCATCCTGCAAAGCTCGTGGCGACTGGTCAAGGAGGCAGTGGAAGTTTTGCTGGAGGGCACTCCCAGCCACATCAATATCAAGCTGATGCAGCAGGAACTGGCTCGAGTAGCCGGCGTGGAATCGATCCATGATTTGCATGTTTGGACCCTTACCTCGGGCGTCCACATGATGAGCTGCCACGCCGTGATCACCAAGGAAGAGAACCCGGCGCGCGTGCTGCAGGAGCTAAGCCGGATCACGCAGGACAAATTTAGAATCCGGCATACAACTATCCAGGTTGAGGAAAGGGGTTTGGTCGATTGCCATACGGCCAACTGTCACTGATGAAATTTAGCTCTCAGCCGTCAGCTATCAGCCTTCGGCCATCAGCTTTCAGCTCTCGGCAATCAGCTTTTCTTAATTCAGGAACGAGTTTCACCGATCATTGATAGCTGACGGCTGAGAGCTGAAAGCTGATGGCTGAAGGATAGCTGACGCCTGAGAACCAAAGTACTACCGAGCTATTGCTTTTTACGCGGCAGCAGGCTTTAATGGTGTGGTCTTCCTATGAGTCACAGTTCTCGCCCGATTCCATCCACCTAAGATGCAATCGCATTTTCACAGCGCTGTAATTTCCCTATTGGATAAAGATGAAAGACTGGAATGATGACCGGCCTGTTGCCGCCAAGAAGTCATTCTCGTCGGCAGACGGCCTGGAGCGCCAACTGAGCCTGCCGGCGCTGGTACAGGCGCTGGAAACCCTTGACGATCATTATTCTTGGCTGAATCACTTTCGTTCGGAGCACCCGGGTTTTGAATTTCCCCGTTTCAAGGACATTCCGTGGACGGAATTCAAGACAGGACTGGCTGACTGCAAGCTCGCGTTGATCACCAGCGCGGGCGTCTTCGTTAAAGGTCAGAAACCTTTTAGCGTGGCAGGCGGTTTTCTTCCTGAGCACCTCCTGGAACAGAAGTTCAAAGAATTGGGCGACTGCACGCACAGGATCATTCCTTCTGCAATCGACAGCCAGGATTTGCGCGTCGCCCACAGCCATCTGGACAGTCTTCGCGTGGAACGGGACATCAATTGTGTTTTTCCCATTGACAGGGTGCGCGAGCTGGCAGAGGAGAATTACGTTGCGGAATCCGCCTCAAACCATTTCAGCCTGATGGGCCATATCCCCGATTTCAAAGACCTGCAAGCGAAAACTATTCCCGAAATCATTCAGCGCTTGAAGCAGGACAATGTGACAGCGGTCTTAATCTCACCCGGGGACTGCCTGAGTCACCAAACGGATGCCATGCTGCAGCGTGAAATCGAGAAGCAGGGAATAGCCACTGTTTCCGTTTCGCTATGCAGCGATGTAACCGAACACATTGGGGTGCCAAGAGCGGTTTCGGTGCGGTTTCCATTTGGCCACACCTTCGGTCCCACTGCCGACGACATCATGCAGATGAGGATACTGAAGGACGCCCTGCAGGTTCTGGAAACTGCAACATCCCCAGGTAAGGTAGTTCCGCTGCCCTATCAATGGGTGGATGAGTGAGGGTTGTCTGTTGTCAGAATTTAGGAGAGCACTTCCGACTGGCAACAGACGACTGGCTAGGAACCGCTGCAACTAACAACTGACTACTGACAACGGATTACTGACAACTGACTACCTACGTCATGTCTGACGATACCGGCGATGATCGCAAGAACAGTATCCAGCTTCTATCCCAGCAGTCAGAATCAATTCCCGCCGACGTCTATGAAGATCTCCTAAACCGGTACGAACGGGCGTTGGTATTCGCCGGGCAATTGCAGGAAAAGAATCGCCAGCAGCTTCTGTTGCAAGAGAAAAACCAGGAGTTGGAGCACCAGGTGGACAATCTAAAAAAGCAGGTAGCCGTGGAAGAGAGTTACGTACGGTTGTTGGAAAACGCGCTCAAAGCCATCGGGTTAATCAAAGAGTGAAGTAATCCCATCGGATCAATTTTTTCTCAACTTCCGGGTGGGAGCTAGACGTTTCAAACCGGTTTTTTGATTGGCCCGGCACGGAGAAATCTGCGAGCAGCACATCCGAATACGGATTAAGAACCAAATTAGGTACGAGAGTTGGAGGTGCATATGAAAAGGCCCGTCCCGGTGGAATCTGCCTCTGCATTAATCGACGAGAAGATCAAGGAACTTGGCGATTGGCGCGGGAAGACGCTCGCGAAAGTGCGCGAAATCATACACGAGGCAGACACTGAGATCGTCGAAGAGTGGAAGTGGGTGAAACCCACGCACCCCGGAACACCGGTCTGGTCCCACGGCGGCATCGTCTGCACGGGAGAGACGTACAAGAACGTCGTCAAGATGACATTTGCCAAGGGAGCTCGGTTGAAGGACCCTTCAGGTCTATTCAACTCCAGCCTCGACGGGAATGCCAGGCGCGCCATCGACATCCACGAAGGCGACAAGGTCGATCAGGCGGCCTTGAAGGATCTCATCCGCGCTGCAGTGGCGCTCAATCTCAAGGGCAAGAGCAAGCCGAAGCCCCGGCGAGCGAGCAGCAAGCGGGCCGACTAGCTTCATCGCAGGTCCCGGCCATATCTACTCCCATAGGGGAAGAGCTTCGGCACCTGCCTCATATGCCAAGGAATTCGGCGTCGAGGCCCCGAGCCGGCCGCCGAAGGGCGGTCGGTCTTGATCGCGGAGGAGACTGCCATGTCTATGGAACGTCTGTCTAGAATCTTTCCAGCCTTACCAAATCTTCAAAGCTTTCCCGTTCACGCACGACACGATATTTTCCGTTTTGTACCATAACTTCCGCGGCGCGCCGGCGGGAGTTGTAATTGCTGACTTGCACGTAGCCGTAGGCGCCCGCGTCGCGGATGATGAGCAAGTCCCCGGTTTTGACCGGCGGGAGCAGCCTGTCTCGAGCAAAGAAATCCCCGGTTTCACATACCGGGCCTACGACGTCCACTACCTCCGAACCATCCGAAGTCTCCTTGACCGGTTCAATGGCGTGAAAGGCCTGGTAGAGCGTCGGCCGAATCAAGTCATTCATTCCAGCGTCCACAACGATAAATTTCTTTTGAATGTTCTCTTTTCTCAGCAGCACTTTGGTTACCAGCACTCCTGCTTCCCCGACGATGCTGCGTCCCGGCTCCACCAGGAGCGTTAACCCCAGAGAGCGGCTGTGCCTCGCCAAGGCCCGTCCGAATTCGGCGATAGACGGGGGTTTTTCGGTGTCGTAGCGGATCCCAAGGCCGCCGCCTACATCCAGAAACTTGAGACTCCGCCCCCGTGTTCCCAATTGCGAGATCAGCTCCTTCAAATTCTCCAACGCCTCCTCGAAGGGTTCCAGTTCGGTTATCTGCGAGCCGATATGGCAACTGATGCCCGAGAAACTCAGATGCGGATAATTCTCCGGCTGGGAATAAATCCGCACCGCATCTCTCATTGGAATGCCGAACTTATGCAGTTGCAATCCAGTCGCGATGTAAGGATGAGTCTTCGGATCCACGTTAGGATTGACGCGCAGCGCAACAGTCGCCCGGGCGGAGCGCTCGGCGGCCAGCAATTCAATCTTTCTTAGCTCTTCTTCAGACTCCGCGTGCAGCTCCAGGATGCCGGCTTCAAGAGCCGCCGCGATTTCCTCGTCAGTCTTTCCCACTCCGGAGAAGATAATGCGTTTGGGATCTGCGCCAATTTTCTGCAGTCGATGAAGCTCACCTTGAGAAACGATATCGAATCCCGAGCCCAGGTCGTACAACAGCTTGAGCACCGCCAGATTCGAGTTAGCCTTGACGGCAAAGCAGGTTAGGTGGGGCACATCAGTCAGTGCCTGTTCGAATTCTCGGAAGTTTTGCTCAATGGCAGCGGCGCTGTACAGATAGAAAGGTGTTCCCACGGCTCCGGCAATGGCTGCAATTGAGACGTCATCGCAGTGTAGATCTCCGTTTTTGTACAAGTACGAGTTCATACAGTTCCGAATGGCGTACACTACTGATTTGCAATGAATTTTTCAATTTTCAAATGGTGAGTATGCTAGATTGATCGTTTTTCTTAGGGGTCGCAGATGCCAGTACAGGTGGTGACCGGAGGGGCGGGATTTATCGGATCTCACATCGTCGAGCGCCTGCTGCGCGACGGCGAGGACGTGGTTTTGGTAGACGATTTCTCCACCGGCCACGAAGAAAATATAACCGATTTCCAATCGCATCCGAGACTTCGCATTGAAAGGATCAGCATATTGCAGAAAGAGACGCTCGGGGAAATCCTCAAAGGCGCACAGTTTGTCTTCCATCAGGCCGCTATTCCCAGCGTTCAAAAGTCAGTACAGCACCCACTGGAGACCAACCAGGTGAACATTACCGGAACCCTCAACGTACTGATGGCGGCACGACAGGCCGGGGTCAAGCGCGTGGTTTATGCAGCATCCTCATCTGTCTATGGCGATACCGAAGCTTTGCCAAAATCGGAAGAATTCCTCCCTCAACCAATGTCACCGTACGCTTTGCAGAAATATGTCGGCGAAATATACGGCCAGCTTTTTTTCAAACTCTATGGAATTGAGACGATCGCCCTGCGTTACTTCAACGTTTTCGGGCCCCGCCAGGATCCAACGTCGGAATATTCCGCTGTCATTCCCCGCTTTGTGACGGCCATGTTGAAGGGGGAGGCCCCGGTCATTTACGGCGACGGAGAGCAATCCAGGGACTTCACCTACATCGACAATGTGGTTGAGGCGAATATGAAAGCAGCCCACGCGCCGCCAGCGGCCGGACAGGTGATGAACATTGGCGTGGGAGACCGAATCAGCCTGAATCAGATTGTGAAGACACTCAATGAAGTGCTGGGTACCAGAATCGACCCGCGCTACGACTCGGCGCGGCCCGGTGACGTGAAGCACAGCCAGGCGTCCATCGAGAGAGCCAGGCATTTGATCGGCTATAAACCTCTGGTAGATTTTAAAACGGGGTTGAAACGTACCGTCGAGTGGTACTCTCGGAGACGAAATTGAACGCCAACGGACATGTTGGGTACTGTACGCCGCTTTTTGCCGGAAAGAAACTCAAGCCCGTTGTGTCCTGGGTGGTGATAAAAGCACAAAGGACACGCCGGACAGAGCGCTCAGCAAATTACCCTTTTACCGCCGGCACGTGGAGGTAATGGCTTGGACCTATTGACAAGAATAAAGCGCCGCGAAGCGCGAGTGGGGATCGTCGGTCTCGGCTATGTCGGCTTGCCCCTGGCCATGGAGTTTGTCCGCGCTGGGTTTAAGGTGACCGGAATAGATGTGGACGGCCGAAAACTGGAAGCAATTAAGCAAGGGAAATCGTATGTACGGGATGTCCTCGACAAGACCTTGAATGGTGCCATCAAAGGGAAAACATTTCATGTTACCAGCGATTATTCGGCAGTGCGCGATCTGGATACGATGAGCATTTGCGTCCCCACGCCGCTGCGCAAGACCAAGGATCCCGACATCTCCTATGTGATGGATGCCATCAACCAAATCAAGGAGCATCTGCACGCTGACATGCTGCTGGTTCTGGAAAGCACAACCTATCCGGGAACCACCGATGAGATCCTGTTGCCCGCATGCAAAGATTTCATCGTGGGCGAGGAGGTGTTTGTCGCATTTTCGCCGGAGCGCGTTGATCCCGGAAATCCCAAATTTAACACTCGCAACACACCCAAGATCATCGGCGGAGTTACGCCTCAATGCACCAGGGCCGCCTGCGCGCTCTATTCGCAGGCCGTCGACCAGGTGATTCCGGTTTCTTCGACGACCTGCGCCGAAATGGTGAAGCTTCTTGAGAACACCTTCCGCGCAGTTAACATCGGTCTGGTTAATGAAGTGGCCATCATGTGCGATAAGTTGGGAATCCCGGTATGGGAAGTGATCGAGGCCGCTGCCACCAAGCCTTTCGGCTTCATGCCCTTTTATCCCGGGCCTGGCCTAGGTGGACACTGCATACCGATAGACCCTCTGTATCTGTCGTGGAAGCTGAAGACGCTGAATTACACCGCTCGATTCATCGAGCTCGCCAGTGAAATCAATACTCACATGCCTGATTATGTGGTCACTAAGATCAGCAAGGTTCTTAACCGAGCCGGAAAATGCCTTAGTGGCGCGTCCATCTTAATCGTGGGGGTCACTTATAAGAAGAACGTCGAGGATGTGCGGGAATCTCCGGCACTGGACATAATCAGGCTGCTGCAGGCGGAAGGAGCTAAACTTCAATACACCGATCCTTACGCGCCTGTGCTGCAACTGGATGGTTCAAGGCTGGAATCACTGCCACTCACAAGAAAGACGCTTAAAGGCGCGGACATCGCCGTGATCGTCACAGACCATTCCAACTTCGACTACAAAATGATTTTCAAAGACGCCGCTTTGATTCTTGATACACGCAACGCGATCAAACAATCCGGCGAACATGTTTATAAACTTTGATCCGTTTCATCGATCTCTCTGAGCAAAACCGGCAGGCCTCACAAGAAATATTCGAAAATCTGAGAGCGGTGGCTGCGAGCAGTCAATTTATTGGCGGAGACGTCGTTGCCAATTTTGAACGGCGTTTTGCGGAATACTGCAACTCGCGTCACTGTGTGGCGCTCAACAGCGGCACCGACGCGCTGCGTCTGGGGCTGATCTCTCTCAGTCTTCCGCGCGATGCCGAAGTTATCACCACTCCGTTTTCGTTCATTGCTTGTGTCGAAGCTGTACTGCAGGCAGGCCTGAAGCCTTGCTTTGCCGACATAGATGCGGAGAGCCTCAACCTGAGCGCCCAGAGCGTGAACGAGCGCTGCGGCAGAATGACGTGCTGTGTCATGCCAGTGCACTTTGGAGGCAATCCTTGCGACATGCGAGGGCTGGAAAGCGCCTGCGGCAAGGCGGTGATTCTTGAAGACTGCTGCCAGGCGCACGGAAGCCGCATCTGCGGAAAACATGTGGGAACCTTTGGCGCCGTCGGCGCATTTAGCTTCTATCCTACAAAGAATCTTGGCGCGTGGGGAGACGGGGGGGCGGCAATCACCAACGATGATCGGCTTGCCGAATCGATTCGGCTGCTGCGCAATCACGGCCAATCTGGCCGTTACTTTCATGAAAAGGACGGCTGGAACTCAAGGCTGGACGCCTTGCAGGCGGTCATTTTGTCCATAAAATTGCAGTACATTCGCGGGTGGAACCGGGAGCGAGTCGAATTGAGCAGCCTCTATGACCGATTGTTGGTTGAAGTCGATGAAGTGAGATTAATAAAAAAGTATGCGACCGCCGAGGCGGTTCCTTATCTTTATACGGTGCGGGCGCGTGAGCGCGAAGAATTAAAGCGGCACCTGGAGGAATGTGGAATCGAGACGAGGGTGATCTATCCTTTCCCGTTGCATCTTCTTCCAGCGACGCGCGGTCTTGGGTATGGAAAAGGGGATTTCCCAAGTGCAGAGCAGGCTTGTGCTGAAGTGATATCCTTGCCGCTTTATCCGGGGCTTAATGAAAACAATGTTTATTTCATTTGCGAAAAAATTCGAGACTTTTACCACTGAACGGCTTCCTCTGGGAGTGTCAGGAAGCAGCGCGATCTCTCATTTATATGCGAGCAACGTCCTGTCAGCACTGGCCTTTGCCAGCATTGTTTCTATAACTTTCTCCATAGCGGTCTCGCAAGCTTTTCTGGCTTTAGCAATTATTTGCTGGCTCTACATCTTGGTGCGTCATCCGCAATGGAATCCACGCCCCATCCTTCCGGTCTACATCGCCTTTCTATTCGCGATCGCCGTTCTGCTTTCGATGTTGTTTTCTTCAGATCCCATCCACAGCCTGGTGTACTTCAAGAAGTTTTGGATAATCTTCTCGCTGCTGCTGATTCTGCCGGTAGCTTTTCGAAGATCGCAGCAGATCGAGACTTTGTTCTGTTGGATAGCTGTAGGAAGTACTGTCAGCGCGGGTGTGGCGATTTTTCAGTACTATTTCAAGCCGGAAATCTCTTTGACCAACCGCGTCACGGGATTGACTGGCCACTGGATGACGTTTTCCGGCTTGGAAATGCTCTCGCTTCTGGCACTGCTTTCTTTACTTATAAGCCCGGCCGGGAGGCAATATCGATGGATTTATCCTGCCGTTCCCATCCAGATCTTCGCGTTGGTTCTGGCGCAGACGCGCAGCGCCTGGTTTGGACTGCTGGCCGGCTTGTTGGTATTGGCCTTTCTGGTCAATTGGCGCTGGGTAATGGCGCTGGTGTCGATGGTGGCTGTCGGCTGCTTCCTGCTGCCCCAGCATTTTCAGGATCGCCTACGCGCCTCCTTTAATCTAGCTGATGAGACGACACGGATTCGCATTGAGTTGTTGCGCACCGGCTGGAATATGATTCGAACGCATCCCTTCTTCGGCGTGGGTCCCCGGATGGTCCCGGTAGTGTATTCCCAGTACAATACCACCAACGAATTTCCTTCCTGGATTTATCAGCACCTGCACAATGACTTTGTGCAGATTGCAGCAGAGCTGGGATTGATTGCCCTGGCGGTCTGGCTTGCTTTTGTGGCCGCATTTTTCGCGCACTCTGTGAGACAGCTGGCAGGAACCGCCCTTCCCGAAGGAAAAAAATTTGCGGCCCGCGCGGCGATCTCATGCATAGTTGCGCTGCTGGTCGCCGGCATGTTCGAATACAATTTTGGCGATTCTGAGGTTCTGACTCTCTTTCTGTTCTTTATCACCTCGCCCTATGTGATTTTTCGGGAAGCCGCTTCGTTCGACCAGGGCGTTGACTAGGCGAAGCCACAAGCAAACCGAGCCGCGCGCGTCAGCGCGGACTCTCGATTGCGGATTTCGGATTGAAAGAACTCCTTCCGAAACTTCTTCATACTTCAAGCTTCACCGCTGTTCTCCGTGCTATCTTTGTGTTCTCTGTAGTGCTAATCGTCAGTAACTTTGCGGGCCGGGAAGATTTTAGGGCGGTTAGACCATCATGGTGAATGGCCGATCACGATCACGACCACGTTAACGTTCACGTCGACGTGGTCGTGAACGTGAACGTGGTCGTGATCGGTTTTGGTTGAAACTCTGGCACGCCAGGTGGAAACGCATGAAATTGGCCATCGTGGGAACACGAGGAATCCCCGCTCGCTATGGAGGCTTTGAGACATTCGCCGAAGAACTTTCGGTGCGTTTGGCCGCCAGGGGGCACAAGCTGACAGTGTACTGCCGGTCCCGGTATGCCCAAAATGACCGAGGCGATTATCGGGGCGTCGCGCGCGTCGTTTTACCCGCCTGGCCCCACAAGTACCTGGACACGGTGACCCATAGTTGCATTTCGGCATTGCACGGTCTTTTCTGCGGATATGATGCGGTTCTGATGTGCAACGCCATCAATGCCATATTCAGCTGGATTCCGCGAGTGGCCTCGCAGAAAGTCGCTCTTAATGTTGACGGTGTCGAACGGCAGCGCGGGAAGTGGAATCGCTTGGGAAAGTTTGCTTACCTTGTGTCGGAGAAGCTGGCGACGCGGTTTCCCCACGCCCTGGTTACGGATGCGCAGGTGATTCACGGTTATTATCTGGAATGTTATGGTGCAGACAGCGTGGTAATTCCCTACGGAGCGCCCCTAATCTCAATCCCGCCGGGTCAAGGGCTGAGCCGGTGGGATCTCAAAAGCCGAGGGTATATTCTGTACGTCAGCCGGCTGGAGCCTGAAAACCATGCGCACACTGTCATTGCCGGATTTCAGAAGACGTCCGCCTCTGTGCCGCTGGTAGTGGTCGGAGACGCCCCGTACAGCCGGGACTACATCGCAGGGCTTCACAGGCAGGGCGCAACTGCGGATGGAAAAGTGATCTTTACCGGGGCAGTTTACGGAGACGTTCTCGAAGAGTTGCTCAGCAATGCGCTGCTGTACGTTCAGGCAACAGAAGTAGGAGGCACACATCCCGCCTTGCTGCAGGCAATGGGCGCGGGCAACATAGTCATTGCCAATGACACACTCGAGCATCGTGAAGTCCTGCAAGACGCAGGACTTTATTATCGGCGTAATGATGCAGAAGATCTGGCGCGCAAGATGGAGGAAGTGGTGATGGCCCCTGCGGCCTTTGAGCCAATGCGCAACGCGGCTCGCCAGAGAGTGGGCTCTGAGTATTGTTGGGACAAAGTTACCGACCGCTATGAGGAACTATTCAGAGAGCTGGTGGGGGAATAAGGAAGGCGTCGTAGCATCGTAACTGGCCGCTTATGGTTTTTCAAAAATTAATCTGTAATTGTTCGAGCGTTGGCCAAGCCGACTGTGCTGTAGGGACTATGAGGCCCGAAGGGCCGCCATTGGGTAGGCCCGGCCGCAAGGCCGGGATCATGATTCAAGAAGAACCGGAGCGCCGAAGGCGCGGCACTCGATATTTGCAATATTGGGCGCAAGACAGGGAATTGCTTGGCTCAATGTCGCGCCTTCGGTGCTCTGATTTCATATTT
>DASXTB010000157.1:0-14362 GCA_036505615.1 Acidobacteriota bacterium | reverse complement strand
AGGGTGCAACAAAATTTCCCGATGATTGAGCCGAACCGATCTTCCCAAAAAATATTTTCCCGATTCCTATCGCACCCTTTCAGGGTGCATACCCTTCGTGGGTATCGCAGACCGGGGGCGCCGCGCAAAAGCGCGCTCTGCTCCCGGCTATACTCTAGGACGCCTACGGCGTCTCTGTCTGCGGCTTGCGGCCGTTGCTGCAATATTTGGTTGCGGCCCTGCCGCGCTCGGTCTCTGTGGTGGAGCCCGATTCACGATTCTCACCGCAGAGGCGCAAAGGACGCAAAAGTTTGCCCCCAGATTATCTACCGGTTAATCCCTTGTCCTCGTCTAGCAAATAGAACTTGTCTACTGCGACGTTCTTGAGCTCCTGCCTTTTGCCGCTGGGCCACAATACCTCAACTCGATCCACTTTGGCAGCACTTCCCAATCCAAACACCAGCGGAAGCTGGCTCTGGCTGCAGTAGCTGGAGCCACTGTGAACAGTCTGCTGCTGTGTCTTGCCGCCCGCCGAGACCTTAACCAGCGTGCCAATACCATCCCGGTTACTGCGCGTACCCTTGGTTTGAATTGAGACCCAATGATTACCGTTGGTCCTGCGATTTTCGAAGAGGTAAGCAGGCCCATTGTTAGTCGTCATCAAAACATCCAGGTCGCCGTCGCGATCGAAGTCCCCATACGCCGCGCCTCGCGCCACCTTCGAGCGTGTAAACTCAGGACCCATCTGTGTCGTTACCTCGGCGAACTGCCGGCGGCTCCGATTCCAGAAAAGATGGGGGGGCTGGGCGTAGGTGACGCGCCTCTGAACCTTATTTATATCGTTTTCCACGTGCCCATTGGCGACAAAAATATCCATCCAACCGTCTAGATCAAAGTCGAAGAAGAACGTCCCAAACGCCAGCGTCAAAAGACTTGCCTGGCCAACCGTCGAGCTGGGGGCCTCGTCGATAAACAACCCGTTCCCCTCATTGTGGTAAAGCGCAATCATCTCATTGGAAAAATTGCCGATCACCAGGCTGAAATTGCCGCTTCCATCGTAATCACCGGCATCCACACCCATGGCCCCGCGAGCAACGCCGTCTTCGTTGAACGCGACTCCCGCCGCAGTTCCCTTTTCTGCAAATGTGCCGTTCCCGTTGTTTTGATACAGCTTATTGGGCTGGGTGTCGTTGGCCACCAGCAAGTCAGGCCAGCCGTCGCGATTGAAGTCCACGACACAGACCCCCAAGCCCTTACTGGCTGCGTCGTTTAGGCCCGCCTTGCGCGTGACGTCGGTGAATTTGCCATTGTGGTCATTGTGGTACAGGCGGCCGCTGACACCCTGATAGGACTCCGGAGTGCAGTAGGATTTATTGACGCCGTCCAGGGTGCAGAAAATATCTTTGTCCCGGCTCCATACCACGTAGTTGGCGACGTACAAATCGAGCCAGCCGTCCTTGTCGTAGTCAAACCAGACGCAGCTGGTTCCAAAATCGGAGGTTTTCACGCCGCTCCGTTCCGTGACGTCGGTGAAGGTTTCGTTTCCGTTGTTATGAAAGAGCCGCCCTCCATTCAGCGCCGACACGTAGATATCTTCTTTCCCGTCGTTGTCGTAGTCGCCGATGGCGCATCCCATTCCGTAAAGTTCCACCGCCAGTCCGGCAGAGCGGGTCACGTTGACAAATTTCTTTCCCCCCACATTCTTGTAGAGCGCCATGTAGGCGGGTGCTTTCCCGCTTCCGGGCCAGTTGGTGCTATTAATGAGGAGAATGTCCTGGTAACCGTCGCCGTTGAAATCGAAGAAAGCGCATCCGCTTCCCATTGTTTCCGGCAAATATTTTTTCCCTGCGGCGCCTGAATTGTGGACGAACTGAATGCCAAGGGCCCGCGTCACATCGACAAACCGCACTCCGGGCGAACCTTTCTGCGCTAGAACCACATTCCAGAAAAATAGAAAGCAAAGCGCCAGGGCCAGCAACAGGCACAGCGAGGCTGGAATAGTTGTCGATCTAGAAACAACCGAGTGACGCACGGTCGACTTGGGAACACACTTATCTTGCATGCTCATATGGCGGTCAAAGAAGCACGCTGGAAGCGTGCGCTCCCAGGCTCGGCTCATAGACTTAGCCGCAGCCGGGGCGGAGGGGTCGTTGTGGGCACCGCTCTGTGAGGCCGCCCGCTGGTAGCGCGCGGCGCCTTCATCGTTGCCCTGTTGCTCCCGCGCCTGCGCGAACCGGGTACCCGGATTCACGCGGTTTGGATTGATTTCTGGATATGTTTCTTTCCGTCGGTTCTCGTCGAGCAGTTCCCGCTTGAGTAACTTCCCTGTAAGCCGGTGGAGCAGGAGCTTTCTTATTGACATAATCCAATGCGTTGTCGTGAACATGAATCTGTTGTCGTTCATTATTATCGTGAGGATTCTGGCGCCGGATATTTCCAGTAATGAATTGAGCAGCTTCGTTGGCCTTGAATCGCTGGTACAGTTTCTGCTCGCGCAGCGCGTTGACGCTGTCTCCCAGCCCCTGATAACACAGCATCAAATTGTAGTGGCACTGCAAATCTTCCATGTCGATCTTTAGCACTTTATTGAATTCTTCGATCGCTCCACGGAAATCCCGCTTCAGAAATAAGATTCTGCCGGCCTGGTTTCTTACCACTCGATCGCGCGGAAAAGCAGCCAGTGTTTTGCGGAAGTGGTTCAGGGCTTCATCATACTTACCCTGCGCCTTTAACGTCAGTCCGTAGAAGAAGTGCGCTCGCGGTAAATCGGGAGAAAGTTGAAGAGCTTTCTTAAGATACTCTTGAGCCCCCTCCGGGTTTCCTTCCTGCACCCGCACTCGAGCTACGTTGACCCAACCGTCGACATATTTCGGCTCTACTTTAGTCACCTGCTGGAACGCCCATTCGGCCCCTTTTAAGTCTCCCTGAAGCAGCAGGCCAATTCCAAAGTCGTTCCATCGCTCCCGGTCCTGCATGCGCGCCTCGGATTCACGGTCCAGTTTTTGCACCACCTGGATGCTTTTTTCGTCCTGGGCCATGCACACGATGGGAAGGTCCGGGATTTCCTTCAGCGTGCCGCTTACCTGAGAAGTGTCCCCAGTGAAAACCCAGTGTCCATCGTCGTGACTGGGTGTTACGGAATAGTCTTTATGGTTGGGGTCGCGTACTCCCGCGTATGCCCACTGCGTGTTCCACCAGGAGAATTTCCGGTAGTTTACCTTGGCCGTGAATTTTAGTTTTGAGCCAACGTTCTTGGGAATCTTTACCCGAAAGTGAACTGTATCGGCGGCGCCTGGGGGAATTAGCCGAACGTACAGGACCGAGCGGGCAGACCAGGCGTTGCGCTTGTTAATGGTATTGCCGTGTTCATCCAACTGGAACGATTTGTAAAAGTGAGCTCCCGGCTCGACCGGCCCTTTGCGGTGGCTGCCGCGCGGATCATCCTCGGTCATTCCACTCCAGTAGAAGACGTTGCCCCTTTCGTCTTCACCCTTCAACTCAGTCCAGACGTCAAACGCGTCTACCGTTCCGCCCGGAAAAAAATGACCTACGTTGCGCGTCCTCACCACGACGTGCACGGTGACAGTTTCTCCTGCTCGGACGGGAGTGCCGTCTTTGGGAAGCGGCGCTACCAGTTTGGTCGGATCGGTGATAGATCCGCTGGACGCTATAGAAGTCATCGCCTCCTCGCCGACAGCGAAGGTGCTGGCAATGGGAGCTTCTTCAACCGGCCGCCTGCGCGCCGCTTCGGCCTGCTGGATCTGAGCTCCTTCGTGGGTAATGCCGAAGATGTCCACACTCACCTGCTTGGCCTTTAAGAATTCTTCGACTACTTTGAGTTGCTCCAGGTCTTTGTTGGCAGTGGGAAGAGCCGTATTGGCTGCAGGAAAACGGTGCGAGTGAACTTTACCGGCGATATTGGCTGCGTCTTTGGAGTCCACCAGCGGCATATGGCAATCGGCGCACTTCTTGAATTCCTTCGGATAATAGAACGACCTCGCTCCTTGCCCTGAGACTCCGCTTGCCTGCCAGTTGTCGTAATCGTTGAAACCGCGGAACCACCGGTAGTTGTTAACCGGGATATCCAGGTGAACTTTGTGGCAGCTGGAACAGAAGTCGGCCGTACTGGTACGGACAAACGGTTTCAGGAAGGTTCTGCGGTGCGGCTTGGGATTGATTCGCACTACAAAGTCGTGAACTCCCTTGATGAATGGATTCTTGCTCACTGCCAAATCGTGAAGCGGCGGATACTCAATCAGGAAACCGCCATTGCCCATCGTGTCTTTTACTTTTACGATGCTGTGGCAGGAAGTGCACGCCATTCCCGCCTGAGCCTCCGGTGTGTCGATCTGTGGGCGGATCGGCTTGTCGAACCTCCCGTTAAAAAACACCGCGTGGTCATGACAGCCGGCGCACCATTTGGAAGGACTAATCCCGTTGACGTCCTGCATGTATTCAATGGACTTCCGATACCACTGATTATTGAAGGAGGAGAAATGGTGCGCCGACGAAAACCACTGTTTGTAGATGTCGGGATGACAGCCGGAAGTGGCGCAAGAATCCGAGTGCATGAAGAAATTTGAAGGGATGATCTTGTCAACAGTGGTACTGGCGCTCGATGGGAAAAAGGGTCCCTCCTTCTTTGATTCTTCTTCCATCGCTACCGGGGTCTCCAGCCGATTCTCGATTCTGTCGTCCGGGTTGGGGAAAAAGTAATGATACGCGCCCGTGGTCGCGGGGATAAGGACGGCCAAACTTGCCAGGGTCGCCACGCCACGAGGGAACAAGTGAGAGGGCTCCGGCTCGGTTATTGTTGCGGCCGCAGACCTCCGAAGCTGAAATAACGTTGCTACCAGCCATAGCAGCGCCCCGGCTGTCGACAGTGCGATGTGAACGTAGAGCAGCGTGAAATGGATCCTCAGTGCGCCCACAAAAGTAAGCCATACGCCGAGCGCCCCACCGACGAGGAACAACAGATAACCCACTTTTTGCACAAGCGTCGTGCACAACCGGCGCCAGAAAAAGAGCGCAACTGCCAGGATCAACCATCCGCCGACGACATGGAACAGGATGTTCAGAACGTAAGGAACAGTGGGGTCCGAGAAACCGAAAAGGTAGCCGCTGTTTAGAAGAAACAGCGCCACAAGCAACGCCCCTGCCTTTTTGACTTTCAAGTCGGTGAATGACATTAGTGTGAACATTTCATTGTGCCTTGAGTCGTGTGATTAAATCATTTTTGTGCAAACCGGTAAATATACCTTCCAGATCCTCATCCTCTCGCTGAAACGCCGCCTAGAATGTGTACTGCAGGGCAAGGTATGCGAAATCGATGCCCCTTGCAGAGCCCGATTCTTTAATAAAATCTCCAGCGAAAAGATGACTAAAACCGGTCGTGACGACTGTGTGCGCGTCGATTGCGTACTTGAGCATCAAGTCGATTTCCGAGCCTACATTTTTTGACAATCCAAGCGAGCCTTTGCGCAACACATTGCCGCCAGGGTCGTAGAGCGCATCTTGCGCGCTGGCGCGACGAAAAACATGACCGTCCAGACCAACTTCGAGCCGGCGCATCGGCTTCAAAGAGAGACCTTCGCTCAAGTCGCTGATATTCTGGCGGCCGATAGCGTCTATGAATCCAAAGTAAGGATGGGCGGACGGGAACAGTTGGTTGTAAGTTCTGATTTTTTCGCCAGCAGGATTCCCACCGCTGGCGTAATCAAAGCCGACATAGGCGCGCGGGGCTCCGGCAACCTTGCTGAAGTGATATCCCAAGACGCTGGCGAACATGCCGGCGCTGATGTCGCGGTCTCCGAAACTGCCAAACTGGCGCGCGCTTTCCACGTCAAAGTCGAAATCGCTGTTCGAGATTTTTCCCCCAGTTCGGGCGCCGATCGTATGGCGATTCTCTTTGGCTACAAAGCTCCCCAGTGCGCTGTTGCTCCTATCCAACCCAAGCCAGTACACATCCAGTACCAGGTTCGTTGTGGGAATTTTTCCTACCGCATATGCGCCAAAGAAGTTTGTGTCCGTGCTGTTCCCATTGAAGGCATATTTTTTTATCCTGACCGGGCGAGCCCAAAAGGTATCGACTCGCCACCATCCCAGCTTGGCAATACCGCGAACGCCGTCGAATGTCTTGCGCGTGTTGGTCCAGTCAGCGATGCCAACAAGGCGTTCGCGACCGAATGCCAGTTCCTGCCGGCCCGGTCGCAAAGTCAGTGTGGTATTGCCGCCGAACGGAATGCGGAGATCGATGAAGGCATTCTGCAGGTCAACTGTGTCCACATCCGAAGTTCTCCGACCGCCCGGCAACTGGCGATCCGGTCCCAGCAATGCGCTCTTGGCCTCAACAAAAAACCTGAAGCTCTGCCCGACGTGGAGATCCTGGTGAAGGCGAACACGCCATAAACCGAAAGTGTCGTCGCGGCGGCCGGGCCCGCCAAATGAGAAGTTGGCCCATCTTTCCGTTCGGAAGCGCGCCTGCCCTCCCATACTCAGATAAATCTTTCCGTCGTCGCCCAGCGGAATGAATTTAAGGCGTCGCCACGGATCGTTGTCCGAATTCTGGCGAAGGAAAGTCCAGTCCTCCTCATATCGCAGGCCCTGGTAAGAAGTTGGTTTGGCAATCGGCACAGCTTTCTTCGCATCTTGACCGGAACCTGCCGGACCGCGTGTCTGCGCAACACCCTCCGCACGCACTTCTGGACGAGCGTCTTTGGATGCCTCAGAAGGTAGACCGTGGCTAGGACCGCTTTGACCGGAGACCGAACTTAATAATGGTAATGACACTAACGCCATCTTGATTAAGCTTTGCACATGCCAGCCTCCGGGAAATTTGAACCATTAGATCATTTTCCCGTTGGCCAAGCAAAGCTTCCTGAAGGCTCATGCCGACCAGGGTTTGAAGCTGCGAATCAAAACACTGAGTCGGCGTGAAGCCCGCCTGCCTTACCGGTGTTCCAGTAACTAAGCTGGACTGATCGTCACTGGCACATTCAAAAGCGCCGCGAATAACCGAAGAGAATCACGTAATCGGCAAATGCCGCATCTCCGTGGCCTCCCACTTTCCTGTCCGCAACGCTCCTGGAGCGATCTCTCGACACAGCGAAGGGTGCTGTCAACGAATAGGAGTTGGCGCCTCTCGAGTAGATGAAGCCGGGCTCCAGGCTTACGGCATACCCGGGGCGTCGAAATCCATCACTGCCTCCGATCAGGTCCCAAATTGGTACCCCTTCAATCCGTCCTCCAAAGGTCAAGGCCAAACCGTATTCGGGAATCACAGGGACTGCCGCGCCAACGCGAACCAAATATTGATCAGTTACCGACATCACCTGTTCGTAAGGATTGCTGCGGAAGGTTGGCACACCATTGGTGTTTTTAGGGTTGAGCAAGTAAACGCCGGCTATTGAGAAGGTGGTCTTCCACATGTACTTGAAGGCTTGGCCTTCCAGAACGATACCGTACCCGCCATCTCCGGGCTGCACTGACTGATCGATCGTGCGCTCGACGGGACCTGCCAGCGTCTGAAATGTGTCCCGCACGCCCGAATTCCCCGTGGGAAATTTCACGCCTAGTCCGATAGCGATATTCTCGTTGGCGTGGCTGGTGGGCTTAAGGAGCCAGGTTCTTGCCGTCACGCTCAAATCGCCGATTCCATTGCCTTGAGTAGAGAAACGCCCCACTACTTTTCCGGCAGATGTGACGGCTTGGTTTCGGTTTGCAAACAACAGCGGAGCGCTGGCAGTGAGGCTGAACCGCTGGTTGAAGGCATAAGTGGCCGCAAAGTCCACCAGGTTGATGGTGTTGATTACTTCGTTGCCTATGGTATATCTCTGCTTTTGTTCTTCCTTACCAACGAAATGCCGGTCCGATCGCTGGAATCGATAACCGGTAAATATTTGCCATTTTCCTTTTGCTAGGTAAGGGCTTCCTTCCGCGCCAATCACGGGCACGCCTTGTCGAGCGAGGATTCAACCCTGGGCCCATGACACTTGCTGAAATGCAGCAAAGAGGAGAGAGGCTACAACCAGAACCGGGATGTATCTTTTCATCACGTGTCTCCTGTGAATCAACGCCAACTCTTTTTCTTTGGAAGCCAAGTAAGCAGACAGAGCCCTTAGACAGACGAACAACTAGCAAGTACCGTGCCCAACAATGCTCGCCTCTGGGAGACTTAGGTTAACTCATTGGTACAACGAAATTTGCGCCTGAATTTCTCGCGCGCTCTGAATAGCGCTATCCAGTCTTGCTTCATAAGATCCATGAGCGTCTCGGGAACCCAAGCAATCCTGTAAGCAGAGAGATTTCATCATGTTTGGAACCGAGTCCCTCTCTGTCCCTTTGCATCGTAAATCCTATGCACATTGCCTCTCTACGGCTCTGCGTTGAGCCCTCAGTAAACGTAGCGCTTGCAAGCGGCGAGGCTTGCCCGCTGGCCGCGACACCTCGCAGCTAAGGCCGCGTCCAGTGGCTGGGGGGCGCCGAGAAGACGGTCACCATAAATGCCGTTCATCAAACGCTAGACCGGGCTGCTCCAGAAATTCCCGAAATTCTTCTTGAAACTTTTCCTCCGGTGGTACTTAGTAAGCGCAACTCTTACATTTTGCCCATGCAGATGGCGGCGCTATTGAACACTCTTCGAAGTAAGCCTATACTCGGCTCCAATCCCGAGAATTGAGTGTGTGGTCGATCCGTTGAGCCCCGGTAGCGCCAAAGTGAGAAGGTGCGAAAAAATCAATTCAATTGTAAGTGCGGCCCTGCGTGGCCGCCCGGACCCGCGGCTTTTATTGGAGAACGAGCGACCACACGGGGTCGCCCGTACAGAAGAAATCAACTTTTTCACACGTCCTGAAAGAGCGTGGGAGAATTGCAAGCATGCAGAGATTTCTTCCTAGTCGGCCGACCCACAACTTTGCTAAAGCTACTCTCCGTAATCTCCAGCCGGCTCTGTCGTCCTATTCTCTTGCTGCCGTGTTGGCGTTTTCCTCGTTGAGCGCGGGGAAAGACTCACACACGTCCCCACATTCTCAACTGTTCAGAGGTAAAGTCGAGATGGTGGTCGTGGGTGCCTCGGTGACTGATTCTTTGAACAATCGTGTGGGGGGGCTGGAAAAGGAGCATTTCAAGGTTTTTGAAAACAAGGTAGAGCAAACGATCACCTATTTCTCCAGTGATGGCGCTCCTCTCAGTATCGGGATTATTTTTGATGTCAGCGGGAGCATGGCCGTCAATCTCGTTTCTGCTAGAAATTCCGTGGTTAAGTTCTTACGGCAGGGGACGCCGCAGGATGAATATTTTCTGATGACGTTTAACGATCGGGTCACTCTGGCTCAGGATTTCACGCCTGCCACTGCTGAAATTCGCAACCAAATCGGACTGGTGCGGGCCGGGGGACGCACGGCATTGTATGATGCCGTTTACGCCGGACTGCAGAAGCTATCAGAGGCTCACAATGCCAGGAAGGCGCTTGTTGTCGTAACGGACGGGGCTGAAAATAGCAGCCGCTATAGCTTCTCCGATTTACGGGAAGTGGCCGGGGAATCAAATGCGCAGATCTATTTCATTGGCCATGGCCTAAAACCCGCCGGGCCCCCCATCTGGCCGTCCTTTCCTCAGCCATATGGTGGCGCCGTTATGAACGGAATTGCCAGCCTGACGGGAGGGCGGGCCTTCTTTACCCGCAATCTCAACTCACTGGATTACTACTTCGATTTGGTTTACACGGAACTGCGCGATCAATACGTCCTTGGCTACACGCCTACGAACATCACCTATGACGGAAAGTGGCGTCGCATTAGAGTCCAAGTCAACCCGCCGGAGGGATTCGCAAAGGTTTCTGTGCGGGCTCGAGAACGATATCTCGCGCCAAGACGATAGAGTAAACGCATGAAAGGCAGAATCGCTTTTTCTTCCAGCCTGACCAGCGAGTATCTGGAGGACCTCGAAAAACTCCTGTTTTTCAACCCGCTTCAAAAAAAGGCTCTGAACGGCATCCACCATTCCATCCGCGAATATGGAGTTCCCAGAATTTCCCTGAACAATGGGCGGCTGCGCGTGAAGGTTGAGGAACTTCCTGAAGTGCAGACACTTTACGCTCTGGCCGATTCGAAGGAAAGACCCGATCTGGCCGGGGTGATGGTTTATTCGCGCGTTGACCCTGCAACCATCGCACTTCTTCACATCGCGGTTAAAGAGGAATATTCCCGATTCGGCGTAAGAGCGGATGCCATGCTGGTGCCGACATTCCTGGAACGGCTGCGCCAGATCGCTAAAATGTTAAAGGGCGTTCAATCCATTCAACTCAAGTACGCATCAGGTCTCGTCGTCCCCGTCTAATTGCAGAAGGACTGTTCGTTCCAGAAACACAAAAGGCGCTGAGCCGCTGTACTCTGCGCGGTCGGCGCCTTCTGTGGTGCCTCATCCACCAGCGCTTTCTTTGCGTTACGCGCTTCGGACATTCTCTGCAGCGAGGCGAGCGCCAGCGAAGCGGTAAGACAAGACAGCAAAACTGGCTTCTGGGATCTGGCCATAAGATCGTTCCTGCCCTGCCACAGAAAATGCACCGCTGAATCGATTGTAGAAAGCCGACGATGACGAAGTCAAGCATTCGACGCATTTCAGACTATGCTCGGCCTGTTCATCGACAGGTTCGACCCTTAAAATCGATATCGCAAAGCGAACTGAATTTGACGAGCGGGTGTTGCCGATTCGGTGACACTACCGAATTGCGGCGTATTGACGTACCGGTTCGGTGTGTTGAAGTTGGTGTGATTAAGCAGGTTGAAAAACTCTGCGCGGAATTGCAGTTGGTGGGCTTCTTTCAGACGCAGGTCACGAATCAAAGCGAGATCGCAGCTGTGGAGCGAAGGTCCGATAACCGTGTTACGGCCGACGTTTCCAAAAGCAAATGCAGGTGGCGCTGCAAACGCTGCCGTATTGAACCAGTGGTCTCCAGAACGCTGATCACTTGGAAGATAGACTGCAACGCCGGGAAGCTGATTGGCCCGGATCGGATGAGCGTTCAAGATCGAGCCGGCATTCGCAGTATCTCCAAAAACTGAAATAGTAAACGGGAAGCCACTCTGCGCCTGGTAAATGGTGGCGATCTTCCAATCCCCGAGGATATTGGCTGCCCAGTTCCAGCCAAGCAGTGTCATGCCAGTGTGAATGGGAAGTGCGTAGTTTGCGCTCAACACGTAGCGATGACTGAGATGGCAGCCAGCCAGCGCCTTTTCTGCCGCCAGGTCGCTGTTGTTTTGGGGCAACTCAGGTTCGTTGGCGGGCGACCGAAAAGCGGGCGCATCCGTCAGGTTCCTCGAGTAAGTGTAATTTGTCAGAATCGACAGACCATGACTGAGCTGATGCTTCCACAAAACCCAACCGCTGTTGTAGGAGGAATTTGCGGAGTTTTCGAGGATGTTGATCGCAGAGACTGGAAAGGTCAAACTCTGGACTTCAAAAGGGAGATTCGGGGGCAGTTGGGTTTCAGGCCCGAAAGAGACCGTGCGAAATGGCCGGCGCGGTCCAAGCGGGCCTGGCGCAGGAGTAGCGTTATTCCTCAAGTGTGCCCGCTGCAGCTTGCGGCCTACCGAGCCAGCATAGCCTAGCTGCACCAGATCGTTTTTGCCAACCTGCCTCTCAAGCGTGAGGCTGTATTGCTGGATATAGGAAGTTCTGCCGTGGGGATCGAGTCCCGTAAAGCTGACCACGGTCTTTCCCAAGATCGCCGGGCCAAAGCCGATACTCGGGATCGAGGGAATGAAATTGTCGCTTTGATTTGTCTCGGGAAACACAAGAGGAACGTTGTGCACCTGGTTGCACCAGGTGTTCATGTCGTCCATTCCGTAGAAGACGCCGTATCCTCCCCTCACCACAAAGTGTTGGTTTCCGGGCGAGTAAGCAAAGCCGATCCGTGGGGCGACATTGTTCTTGTCGGCGAACTGAAGCCCCGTCGGGTATCCGCTCTGGCCGCTCAGGTAAGCGACTGGGTGGCCGTCTACGAAATCAAGATTGCTGAGAACTTTGCGGATGTCCTTCAGAGGCGTAACCATCTCGTACCGGATTCCCAGGTTGATAGTCAGATTTCTTCGTACCCGCCAGTCGTCCTGCAAAAACCCATTGAAGCCGGTCTGGCGCATGTACATGCTTGGTATGCCCGCCTGGCGCGTCGCGATTGCAGGCAAGCCCAACAAGAAACTGGCAAGGGCGTTGCCGGTTCCGTCGTTTGACGCGGTGCGTGTTGTAAATCCGGAGGAGAAGGAAAAGAACCCCCGATTCTGAAAGAAACCGAGCATATTCCAGCGGAATCTGCGGACGTCACCGCCAAACTTAAGAGAATGGGAACCTGCCGTTTTAGCCACGCTGTCCCCGACTTGATACATGGTGTCGAAGTAACTCACCGGAGTTGCCAGAAGCGAATCACCAAATGGTGTGTAGCCCTGAACAACAAACTGCGGCAAGCCGTAGGCGTCCGGGCCGCCAAAGCCGACGCCGGGAATTCCCAGTTCACGCACCAGATCCTTGCCGTTCTTTCCGTTCTCGGCTACGCGGAGCAGTCGCATCCGCTGCAGTCCGACATGAAGGTCATTGATCAACCGTGGCGATATGGCCCAGTTATGAGAAATGGTGAGATTTTGCACCCGGTTGTCGTGGAATGCCCCGAATCCGGGAAGATTTTCGGGAGTGAATCCGCCCTCGTTGCTGAGGCTGTAACGGCCAAAGAGGCTGCCATTCTTAAGAGTGCGATCCACGCGGATAGTGTACTGATCATTGTTCAGGCGCTGCGCCCGGTTGTCCTCGTAATTGTTGGCCAGCTGGTTGCCGAACGTCGGCGCTGGAACAAAATGTTGCAGCACAACCAGAGCGATCGGGTTGATTCGGTCCGGTGGGATAGTGTTGTTTGGAAACTGATCGCGAATCGATGCGGGGTTGCTGGGACTTGTCGGCTTCGAAGGATCAAAAGAGGGGTTCGACCGTGTAGTCTTTGGATCATAGATCGGAGTATATCGACGGAAATCTCCGCCTCTGAATGGCATCAAGGGAACCGTGATAATGTCAGATTTTCCCTGGACGCTGCGAAAACCCTCGTAGTGTCCAAAGAAAAAGGCCTTTTCCTTCTGGATGGGGCCGCCGATGGACCCTCCAAACTGGTTCTGCGAAAAGTGCGGCAGTTTTGAGGGACTGGTAAATTCGCGCGCATCGAGGACGCTGTTTCGGATAAATTCATATAGGCTGCCATGAAATTCGTTAGTTCCGGATTTAGTGACTACGTTGATTACTCCCGTTCCTGCAGTTCCGAATTCGGCTGAGTAGGTTCCACTCTGCGTTTGGAATTCCCGTACTACGTCGGGTGAGAGGCTGATGACGTACGTATTGAAAGTAGGATCCGTGTTTATCGTCCCGTCGAGCAGATAGTTGTTGCTGTTGCTTCGGCCGCCGCCCACGCTGATGGCCGAGTTTTGGCCCGGCCTCCAATAGAGGGGATTTCGATCCCCCATCTGGGCGCCGTGTGATGTGTGAACGCCCGGTGTAAGCAAGGAGAGTTCCAGGAAGTGCCTCCCATTGAGGGGTAAAGACTCCATCTTTTGTTGATCGATAACTGTACCAAGGGCCGCATCGTGGCTATTGAGCAATGGTGGCGAAGCGTTGACGACGACGCTGGTGGCAATGTCACCTACTTTCATGTCCAGGTCGAGCTTCAATTGCTGGTTGACCTCCAGATGGACCTGGGTTTTGCTGGTGCTAAAACCAGGCAATTCCCACGTCACCTCAAAATCACCCGGCAGCAGTCCCTGAACTTCGTAGTAGCCGCCGGCACCAGAAATAGTGTTCCTTAAGATCCCTGTTCCTACTTCGCGAACTTGAATGCTGACTCCTGGAAGAACTAGTCTTTGAGGGTCAAAGACCGTGCCGTACAACCTGGCAGTGGCCGATTGCGAGAAAGCGGTCGATATCATAGAGAAAGTAATAAGCACGATGTAAACTGCACGGCGCTTCATAGCCAACATAATCCTCCTCGATCTGTCCTGAAGCTGTTCACCAACATAGATCTGGCTCGGGCAACGTGGTCATTCCCGATTAGTGATGCCGGTCGAAAAGCTGTGGCGGCGAACTCCACCGGTTCGCAACGACGGAACCGGGCCGCCACCGCGAACTCATTCCGGTTTGGCTTCAGTAAAGGCTAGGGAATCGCCACCGCCAGGCAGCCGTAAAGCCCCGGTCAAAAACAACTCTGACATGCTCTTTACGAGGCGATCATCATCAACGCTCTCGACTGACTTGCCACCAAACAGTTCCATAAGCAACACGGAAAAAATCAGAGAGGAGAGGAAGAAAGCAGCGGCAGCTTCCACGTCGATGTCCGGTCGTAGTTCCCCTCGCTGCT
>DASXTB010000156.1:0-12156 GCA_036505615.1 Acidobacteriota bacterium | reverse complement strand
CCGTGTAAATCCGTGTAATCTGTGGCCCGTTCTTTCGGTTCACGAATTATACGGGTGACGGGCGGGTCTACCCAATAGCAGCCCTTCGGGCCTCCACTCCGTAGACAACTGACAACTGACCACGGACGACGGACAAAAAGCTAGTCCAGAGCCACCCAAACAGATTTCACGTTGGTGTACAAATCCAGCGCGTAACGGCCCAGTTCGCGACCAAATCCGCTCTGCTTGTAGCCCCCAAAAGGAGAGCCGCTGTCAAATCCATTGTACGTATTGATCCAAACCGTGCCGGCCTTGATGCGTTGCGCCATGTTATGGGCCACTCCAATATCGCGAGTCCAGACAGCCGAGACCAAGCCGTAGACCGAGTTGTTGCAAATCTCGACCGCCTCGTCGATGCCACCAAAGGGAATCACACTCAGTACGGGGCCAAAAATTTCTTCCTGCGCGATCTTCATACCGGCCTTGACGCTACCAAATACTGTCGGCTTGCAGAAAAAGCCACGCGCTTTTTCTCCCTCTGTATCTCGCTGGCCTCCGCAAAGAAGCAGGGCGCCTTCTTGCAGGCCGCTCCGGACATAATTCAGGATGCGGTCCAACTGAACGTGAGAGATTTGAGCTCCCATCTGCGTGGCCGGATCCAGCGGATCTCCCACTTTCATGTTGCGGGAGTGTTGGACCAGACGATCCAGGAATGAATCGTAGACGTCGCGATGCAGCAGCAGCCGCGATCCGGCGCTGCACACTTCCCCTTTGTTGGCAAAAATTCCACGATACGCTGCAACCAGGGCTCGATCCAGGTCGGCATCGGGGAAGATCACATTGGGAGACTTGCCCCCAAGCTCCAGCGAAACGCGTTTCAAATTTGTTTCTGATGAAGACTTCAGTAACGCGCGCGCGGTGCGAATACTGCCGGTGAACGCGATCTTATCCACGTCCGGGTGGCGCGCCAGCGCCTCGCCTGCCTCCGGACCGTAGCCGGTTACAATGTTGACCACACCCTCGGGCACGCCCGCTTCCAGGCAATAATCGCCCAGCCTGAGCGCGGTCAAAGGTGTCAGCTCAGACGGCTTGAGCACCACGCTGCAGCCGCATGCCAGCGCGGGAGCGATTTTCCAGGCTGCCAGCAGCAGGGGATAATTCCATGGGACAATCAGTCCGGCAACCCCGACCGGTTCGTGCAGTGTATAGTTCAGAAAGTTCCCGTCAACGGGGATGGTCTCGCCGTAGTTCTTTCGCACCCAGCCGGCGTAGTAATAGAAGACATCCCACGAGGGTGGCAAGTCTCCGCGGTGTGCTTCCGCAACAGTCTTACCGTTGTTGAGCGATTCCAACACGGCCAGCTCATCTCGGTTTTTCTCAATCAGCCCCCCGATTTTCCAGAGGATTTGCTCCTTCCGGGAAGGATCCATTCGTCTCCAAGATCCCTTTTCGAAAGAGTCCCGAGCAGCAGCGACAGCACGATCGACGTCGGCGGCATCGCCTCGAGGCACGGTAGTGAGACGTTCTCCAGTCGCGGGGTTGATGATTTCAATGACTTTGCGGCTCGCCGCACGAGCATGCTCGGAGCCGATCAGCAGAGTACCAGGGCTCAACGCTGCGGTTACCTTTCCAGCCAGTGCATGGTAGGTTTGGGTTTTGGCCACAACTAAGGCTCCGACGGGATTTTAGGTTTTGTAGCGACATCCCGATGGGGCATGTCTACGGAAAGTCCCGATGGCATAGAAACCTCCTGGCGGGGAGATTCTAGATTTGAAGGAGCATTTTCTCCTCGCAGAGCCCAGACGGGTGCCTGAAAGCGCTTGCGTGTAAAGCCAAGGTACAAAACCATCAACGCGAGCGTCGCTGCCAGCATGGTCTTTGCGCTCAGTTCGTTCGGCGGCATCATCATGGTGACGCAGATAAAGAGAGTCCATGCTGCCGCAATCAGGTAAAGCGGCTGGCTGAAACGCCCCAAATGCCAGGGGCCTCTTTGCCATTTTCTTCCCTTCCGGTCCGCCCGCCAGCCGAGGAATATGGGAAGGATGTAGGCAGTGTAGAGGCCGACGACGCTAAGGGATGTTACTACCGAGTAAGCTCCACTGTAAATCAGTGCAACAAAGGCAAGTCCGACTGATAGCCAAATGGCTGCTACCGGAGTTTGGTGCCGCAAGCTGATCGATTTATACAGGCTTGACCAGGGCATTCCCTGATCTCGCGCCAGCGCATAAACGGCGCGGGAATTGGAGGTAATTGTCGACAGGCCACAAAACCACATCGCGACCGCAGTGAAAGCTGAAACCAACATTCCGGCGCGGCCTCCCAGAGCAGCATCGAGGATGGCAATCACTGCGGGCAGGTTATTGCCCTGCGCATCTTTGGCAGTCAGAGTCGCCGGCAAGTCGCCGATAGCCAGGGTCAGGCCGAGCAACAGTAAGTATCCAACCACCCCGGATACTGCCACCGACAGGATGATGGCCCAGGGCACACGCCGCCGCGGATCGGCGGTTTCCTCGGCTAGGTGAGCGGATGCATCATAGCCGGTAAAGGTCCATTGGGCCTGCAACAAGCCCAAGGCAAATCCCCAAAAGTAAGGCCTCCCGTTGCTGTTGATTGTCCGTAACAAAAAAGAAGCCGGCTGTTTTGGGGCAAAGAAAAATAGTGCACCCACAATGAGAATCACGCCCAGTATGTGGACCGTAACGCTCAAGTCATTTAGCAATGCCACCAGCCGAATGCTGTAATGGTTGATCAAGCCGTGCGAGAGGAGAACGAGGAAGTAGACAACCAAGAGGTTTCGAGGCGACGATTCCAGACCCAGAAAAGGCGCTAAAAACTGCGCGCAGCCATAATCGATCCCGGCAACAGCCGCGATCAATCCGATGATATTAAAGCAGGCGGTAAACCAGCCCCAAGCGGGTCCGCCCAGCGCTGCAGCCCAATGATACATGCCGCCGGCAGTAGGAAACGCGGAGGCAAGTTCTCCCATGCAGGCGGCCACAATCAGCGTAAAAAAAAGGACCAGGGGCCACCCAAAGGTCATTTCTGCGGGTCCGCCCATTTCCAGCCCATACCCGTAAAGAGTCACCGCTCCCGTGAGAATGGAAATGATGGAAAAGGAGACGGCGAAATTGGAAAAGCCTCCCATGCTGCGCAGCAACTCCTGAGCATATCCGAAGCGGCCCAGCTCGCTGCGGTCGCGCTCCAGAGTCTGCTGCAGGCGTGGTGCTGTCATGGGTTGCGGTCCGCCTAGGATGCACAAAACCGAGTAAGGAGGCAATTGATTTGAATTCCGTCTGGTCGCTGGGGCATGCCCGTGGGAGACACCCAGCTAGCTTTTTGTCGGAAAGTAAGTCGAGCGCGGGCGTTGGTTGCGTACCGAACGTGAAATCTGTTTTTCTGACCAGGTTTCTCCGGCACATCGCCCCACACATCCTTCAAAACCCGAAGGGTTTACAGAGTATAGCCGGGCGGCAAAGCCCGCGTCTTTTGCGGGCGACGCCGCCGGTTGGCTATCCCCCCAAAACGATCCGCCCTGAAAGGGCCTAAGAAATTTTTCGTAAATTTGAGACCAAGCCCGTTTAGTTCACCAGGAGGAAACGTATATGGCCCAAACCCTGGTGAGACTGTCAACCCATGCCGTCTTTTCGACAAAGGAAAGACGCAACCTGATCATGCCTGAAGTGGAGTCTGATCTTTACGCGTATCTGTCGGGAATTTTGAAGAATCTCGGCTCGCCCTGCATTGAGGTCAATGGCACGGCCAATCACCTTCACGTGCTTTTTTTACAAAGCAAGAATCTGGCGCTCTGTGACATCCTCAAGGAAATGAAGAAATCTACCTCCAACTGGATCAAAACTCGAGGAGCGCGATTTCGGAATTTTGCATGGCAGCAAGGCTACGCCGCCTTCTCGGTCAGCCCCTCTTGCGAGGAGCGCGTGCGCCGATATATTCGAAGACAAAAGGAGCATCACAAGACCATCAGCTTTGAAGACGAGCTCATCTGGTTGTTGCAGCGACATGGTGTTTCATTTGATACACGCTATCTGTGGAGTTAAGGCTCTGCGACGCCTTCGGCGTCGGATGGTTTTGGGGATTGTTAACCGGCGGCGACGCCCGCAAAAAGCGCGGGCTTTGCCGCCGGCTATACTCTGTAAACCCTTCGGGTTTTGCCGCCGGCTCCTTACATTTGCTTGCGAACTTACGGCTCTGTTCGCGTGCCCGTGTTCGGTATTCGCTTGGTTGTTTGCTTCCGGCCCTGGTTTTACTTTTCCTCTTGACAATGTTTCTAGAGTACTCTAATATCCAGAGTACTCTGAAATGAGGAGGTATGACATGCAAGAGAGCAAACAGTGGGAAGGAGACATTGGTTTCGTCCGGGAAGCGCTTCGTAGATCGGAGGCGGTTTGTTCACCAGCCAGCATTTATTTGCTGTGGGCTGTGGCCATCGCGGTCGGCTTTGCGCTCGTAGATTTCGCGAGCCGATATGTCAGCGTGTATTGGATGATCGTTGGGCCTGTCGGCATGGTGATCAGCGCGTTGCTTGGCCGGCAGCATTCAAAACAAATTGGCCAGCGAAACAAAGAAATTGGCATCCGGCACCTTCTGCACTGGTCCGGCATGATGGGGGCGATCTTGCTCGCTGTTTTGTTGGTGGTGAATGGATCGGTGAGCCCCAAGGTATTGGGTCAACTGATTCTGGTGATAGTCGCTTTCAGTTATTTTCTTGCAGGTGTTCACCTGGAGCGGCCGCTTTTGTGGATCGGGCTGCTGATGGTCGCGGGATATGTGGCGATTCTTTTCATCCACGGCTACACCTGGACCATCATCGGCGTCATTGTGGCTCTGAGCATGATTGCGTTGGCTGTCAAGGGAGGTCGCGCCAGTGTCCCATCAGCGGACTAATTCAGGCCGGGAAGATTGGAACCGCTTTAACGGGCTGGACAAGCTGCTCGAGCACCGGGTTCGATTGGGTATCTGTGTTCTGTTGGCGCGTCACGACGAGCTGGCGTTCAGCCGATTAAAGGAACTGCTCCAGGAAACCGATGGTAGCCTGGGAGCACATCTTCGCAAATTGGAAGGTGCAGGCTACTTGGCCGTAAGCAAGGAATTTGTCGATCGCAAGCCGGTCAGTTGGTACTCGCTCACCACACGCGGACAACGGGCGCTGAATTCACACCTTGATATTCTCTCAAATCTGATCAAGCAATCGCGGTGAGAAGCCTGCGAAAAAATTCAGATCCGCGCCCGCCGTAACTTGTTAAAAAAACTAACCACAAAGGACACAAGGACACAAAGGGGCTTTCAGCCTCCGGCAACTCAGATGAATTTCAGCGAATCTCGTAGATTTTCCGCACCCGATGCGCTTCGCTGTCCCCGACAAAGATGGATCCGTCCCCATCAACAAAGACTCCGTGCGGCCGAGACATCCGGCACGCCAGTGGATCACCATCGGGACCGGTCCCCCTTGCGCCGGTTCCGGCAACCAGCTCCAGCGTACCTTTAGACAAATTGATCATGCGAATAGTGTGGCTCTCAGTGTCGGCCAAATAGATATTTCCGTCCGGGCCCACGCTCAAGCCTTTTGGACCGGAGAGAGTGGCCTGTCTTGCGGGACCACCGTTTCCGGAGAAACCTTTTTGTCCGGTGCCTGCTACGTGGTGAATTGTCCCTTGCCTCATGTCGATCTTGTACACAGAGTTTCCTTCGCGAAGTGCCAGCCACATATCGCCGTTCCGGTCGAAATCAATGGCACGCGGCCCATTCAACGGCGCCGTTGCTATCGGCGCCTCGTCCGGCGTGGGCAGCTTCTCCCCGGTTCCAGCGAAGGTGGCGATGATGCCGGTCCTCATATCCACTTTGCGAATCCGGTGATTGAGGATGTCGCAAATATAAAGACCGTCTTTACCATCAAATTGAATGCTGTGCGGCTGATTCAGGGCGGCTTTGATTGCCGGACCGCCGTCTCCCGAAAATCCTGCATGGCCGGTTCCTGCCACAGTGGAAATGGTGCGGCTGTTGGAATCGACGCGGCGCACCAGGTGGTTTAGCCTTTCAACGAAGAACATGTTGCCGGTCTTATCGAAGCGGACCTCGTAAGGCTCGGACAGTTCCGCTCGGATGGCCGGCCCTCCGTCGCCCGAGTAGCCCTTTTTCCCCGATCCGGCAACAGTCGAGATGACGCCTTCACGAGATATCCTGCGAATGACGTGATTGTTGGTATCGCAGATGTAGAGAGCTCCATCGGGACCACGTGTGATGCCAAACGGGTTGTCCATTTTGGCCAGAATAGCGGGTCCGCCATCGCCGGAGTATCCCGGCTGCCCCACTCCGGCAATTGTGATGATTCGCCGGCTGGACAAAGAGCCCACTGTGTGACTGCCGGCAGGGGTTGGACTCAACGACGGGATCAGAGCGAGAAGTACTGTACACAAGCCAACAGAGCTGGCAAATCTAAAGTGAGGCGTCATAAGGGGGCCCTTGGCCCATTGGGGCGTGTTGCGCAAATCGATTTTCTCTTTGAAACCTCCGTGCCCTTGTTTAACAAGTTGGGCAACTTCTGGTTTTTTTCACCAAGTTTTTTCCGATGACTGATGACCGATGACCGATGACCAGTGACGCTTTGGTTGCGGGTTCTCCGCGTTGAATCTTTCAGTGCGAGGCGGCCTCGGCCGCCTTCATTCCGGACCCTGCCTTGAAACCTTCCGCAGCAAGCACCTTTTCCAGCGTCTCCAAGAGCAGAAGCACGTTTTCTCGGGTACTGACCGCGCCCATGAGGCCGATTCTCCAGATGCGCCCTTTGAGCGGGCCCAGCCCGGCGCCGATCTCGATGCTGTGCTCTTCGAGCAGGCGTGTGCGAACTCGAGCTTCCTCGACGCCGGCGGGAACTCGCACTGAGTTCAAAGTCCACAGCCGGTGCTCGGGCGCGACCAGCATCGCCAGCCCCATGGCTTCAAGGCCGGCCTGAAGCATACGGCTGTTCTGCTCGTGCCTTTTCCACCGCGCCTCGAGTCCTTCCTCGCAAACCAGACGCAGCGCTTCTCGAATGGCATAGTGCATCGACGTGGGCGCCGTGTGGTGATAGACGCGTTCCTTTCCCCAATACTTCTCCAGCAGCGTGATGTCCAGATAAAAATCCCGGCAAACGGTCCTGCGCGCGCGTATCTTTTGCATCGCCTTGTCTGAAAACGTCACCGGCGCCAGGCCCGGCGGAGCGCCAATCGCTTTTTGACTGCAGGAATAGCAGGCATCAATTCCATTGCGGTCGATACCCACCGGAAGCCCGCCTAGGGATGTGACAGCATCCACCAGCAGGACCACGTCGCGGACCGCGAGCAGGTCTCTAAGCTTTTCGATCGGCTGGCGCATTCCGGTAGAAGTCTCGGCGTGGACCATGGCCACAATGTCTGCGCGGCTTGATTTCAACACTGAAGCGACGCGATCCATGTCGATCGGCTGTCCCCATTCAAAATCGACCCGAATGGCCTTGCCTTCGCTCCGCTCCACCAGATCGCAAATCCGATTGCTGAAGTAGCCATTGACGCAAACCACAACTTCATCACCTGACTGAATCAGGTTTGCCAGCGTGCACTGCATCCCTGAAGTTCCGGTGCCGGGGAGTGTGAGCGTCACAGTGTTTTTCGTTTCGAAGACGTGGCGAAGCATTTCTTGAATGTCATCCATGCAGCGCAAAAAAGCCGGATCCAGGTAGCCCAGAACAGGGCTGCTCATCGCCTGCAAGACCCGCTGATCAATGCTGGCGGGTCCCGGCCCCAGAAGCAAGCGCTGCGGCGGGTGGAATTCTTTCCATTGAGGCATCGGATTTTCTCCTTGTGTGCGTAGTTGCTAGTTCCCAGTTGCTAGTTCCTAGTTGTTAGTCCGTACTTAGTTCCTAGTCGCTAGTTTTCAGTTCCTGGTTTGCGGCCCACCTTACCGATCTCAGCAGTAGCACTTGGTGACTGGAACCGACTGAAACTAGCAACTAGCAGCTGGCAACTAGCAACTGGCAGCTAGCAACTGGCAACTGGCAGCTAGCAACTGGTAACTGCTCACGGCCATTTTCCCATTGACTTGAATGATTGGACAACGCATAACACAAAAGTTCTGATTCAGAGGATTACCCATGAAGGCGGGCAGTGTAGAGTTTGCGCCGGTCGAAGGCGCGCGGGAACTGTTTACAACGCAGTTTGTGGACTACCTGGCATCGCTGCATGGGGAGTTTACTTCTAAGATCCATGCGTTGCGCCGGCAGCGGGCCGAGGTGTTGAAAAAGGCGCATCAACAGAAAATCTTGCCCGCGCTCCTCCCTCAGACAGAAATCCAGACAGGCCGCTGGCAGGTTCCGGCAGTTCCGGAGGATCTCCAAAGGCCGGGAATTGAAATATCGGGCCCAGCATCGGTAACCGGAATGTTCATCAACGCTCTGAATCCTGGACCCGAGAGGACTAGGGCTGAAGGGGATCTGGACGACGACGAAGATTCAGCCGGCCATCGCTTTGAAGATACCGTTCAGGCGGCATGGAACCGCAGGAAGGCGGTGGAGCGCACTTTGACCTTTTACGACCCGGAAAAGCGCAAAGAATATAAGCTCGAGCAAGGCGAGCTTCCTTTCTTCATGCACCGCGAGCGCGGTCTGCACCTTGACGAGCCCGAGGTGACAATCGATGGGACTCCAGTTCCGGCGAGTATTCTCGGCACAGCACTGACTCTCTTCCACGCAGGCAGGGCTCAGGCGGAAAGAGGGCAGGGAATTTATTTTTATCTGCCTAAGCTCGAATCGGCCGAAGAAGCCGCATTCTGGAGGCAGTTTTTCGACAGCAGCCGCAGGCATCTGGACTTCTTGAGCAATGCCGTTATCCGGGCGATTGTCCTCATCGAATCGCTGCCAGCCGCATATCAGATGGAGGAGATGCTATTCGCTCTGGGACCCTACGCCGCGGGATTGAATGCTGCCAGATGGGACTTCCAGGCAAGCGTTCTGGAGTTTGTGATGGACGATCCCGAATCGGTATGGCCGGATCGGTTTGGCGTGGACATCAAGACAACAGACTTTCTGGCAGATATCTTCCGGCGCCTGGTAGCAATTTGCCTAAAAAGGGGCGCAGTGGCGATTGGGGGGATGGCCACGGCGCTTCCCAGCAAAGAAGAAGCGGTCAACAGAGCTGCCGCCGCCGCCATTCGGGCAGATAAAGAGTGGGAAGCGAATCAGGGCTTCCTCCGCGGCTGGGTAGCGCACATTTTCCACATGAAGACCGCCGCAGATCCATTCAAAGAGTTGCGGGGATCAGGATGGAAGCCCCTCGAATCGATGTCCATCCCCGAGAACTACCCGGTCGAGATCAAAGTCCCGTCCGGCCCGGTTACTATCGACGGAACGCGGCGGAACGCGAGGACACTGATCGAATACGTGGAAGGATGGCTGGCAGGGCGAGGCGCAAAAGGGATCGACAGCCTTGTCGGAAAACCCGGCGTCCACCCTGCTTTGATGGAAGATCTGGCGACGGCTCGGATCTCGGTAGCGCAGACCGCGCAGCGGATCTTGCACGGTGCAAAGGACAGTGATCAAGGCACGGTCCACGACTTTGATCTGGTGAAGCGATTGTTGCACCAGGAAGCCGAAGATATTCTGGTTCGCCTGAAGTCGGCAGCCGCCTCCGGACAGAAGGCGGACTCTGCAGCCGAGACGAGATATCGCCAGTCAGCCAAGATCGCCATGCGGTGGATCAAAAATTACACCGAGCTCAATTTCAGAAGCCTGGGATCTTACACCAGGGCAGATTTGGATAGAATCGCCGCAGGTGAGGATGCATTTTAAGTCCCAGAGCCAATGCGATTGTTATAGAAAGCGGCGGCCCGAAGTCGCAGCAGGACCACATTGAAAAGCTGCTCATGAACGAGAGTGAAAGTGTTGCCGCCGCAGGTGCAAGGTGATCACGCGAGCAGCGAATGACGAATGACGGATGACGAATGACGTTGTTCTCCCGACCTCTGACTGCTTTCCTCACACTACCTTCGTTCCATATTTCTCAATCGCCTTTGTGTCAAACTCCACTCCCAGCCCGGGTTCGTCGGGCAGCGTCAGGATGCTGTTTTGGATCTTCGGCTTGCGACTATAAATCTCAAACCAGAACGGATCGCGGTCCGGATTAGCGAATGACTCGAGGATGTAGCCGTTGGGAACGGAAGCAAGCAAATGACCATGGAGTTGCGGCTCATGATGTGGCGCCATCCAGATGTGATACATGCCGGCCATCCCCGCGATTTTCCGCCACTCGGTAATTCCCGCGCTCTTGTGGCAGTCAAACTGCATGAAATCGATGGCTCCCGTCTCCATCAGGATCCTGGCTCCGAAGCGGGTGATTTCATGCTCTCCGGATGCAAGCGGGATGCGCGTGTTTTTCTTCAGCCGGACCAGAGCCTGGACATCGTCGTACCACTGCAGCGGTTCTTCCAGCCACAAGATGTCAAGATCGTAAAGCTTGTTGGAAGCTTCAATGGCGGTTGGAATGTCCCATGCCTGGTTGACGTCCAACATAATCTTGACTTTGTTTCCCACGGCGTTGCGCACTGCCCGAACGCGCTCAATATCTTCGCCCACGCTGGCGCCGCCGATCTTCAGCTTGACGGCGTTGAATCCCTGACCGACATATCCCTCGATCTCTTCGACCAGCTCCCTAATCCCTTTTCCTTCACGGTAATAACCTCCAGTGACGTAAACGGGAATTTCGTTCCTGTAGCCACCCAGTAATTTGTAGAGAGGAAGTCCGGCCGTTTTGGCCATGATGTCCCACAGGCCGGCGTCGATAGCCGCCATCAGCGACAAGGTGGGTTCCTTGCCCCAGCCTTTAATGACGCTTTCGCGGCTTACTGTGGTTTTGAACATTTTTTCCCAGATCCGTTCCACCATGAAGGGGTCTTCACCGATAATGAGCTCCTGGAATCCGCGTTTGAGCAGATCGGCTCCGCCACCGCCCTCACCATAACCGGTTATCCCCGCATCGGTGTGGATCTTCAAAATCAGGCGGCTCGCCCTGGGCTGATAGCCGCCAATGGGAGTCAGCGACATCCAGAAGCGTTCTTTGAGTGGCTTGCTCAGCCAGGTCGCCTCCAGACCGATGATACGCATCGGCTTGATCCCTCTGGAGCGATCCATGGAGTCCTGCGCCGCTAGTTCGCCCGCCGCCACGAAGCCAGTGGTGGAGGTGGAAATAAAGTCACGTCGGGAAAAGCGGGATAGCATAGGGTTTCCTCCTTAGCTTTACTATCGGACGGCTCTTCTTAGAATGATCGAGCAGAGTCCCATCGCCATCCTGTTGGGCGTGCTTGCAAGATGGCCTCCTGGTGATTCTATCGCACCTTAGCCGCGGATAACGCGTAGGCACGCCCGTGTCTTCAAGAACTGATATTCTGCCAAGATTCTGGCGCCGGAATGGGGATTTTGACACTGGGTGGCAATCAGAATCATTGAAGGGGCCTAAATTTTGAATCACATTGCATGCTGATTTCCTTGCCGATTGGAATCCCTATCCCTCCGCCTAAGCAGGCCAAAGTCTTAAATCCATAAAAATTTAATTCTTGGAATCACAGATTGGCGCGCGCCGTGCAATATATCGTGTTACGAGAATATCGTGATACGATTAAAATCCATTAAGGCGGTGATCTTATGGCTTGCCAGCTTAATTCAAAGAACGCGCAAAAGGGCGCGGCGTTAATTTTTGCGCTGCTCGGTTTGGTCATGTTGACTTTGCTGGGTCTTGCTTTCGCTTTTCATTCAAATATTGAATACCGGATGAGTGAAAACTACGTCACCCATCAAGAGGCGCTGTCGATCGCCGACGCAGGCCTGAATTTTGCAAAGTCTCAGCTTCAGGGGACTGACTTTACCGCCGTGCTTGCGACGCAATCGGATGTTCCGGCCTACGTCAACAGCGATCAACCTGCAGACGGAACCGACGCGGCCCGCAACGCCATTTCCACTCGGGCGGCGCGCAACGTGAATTTCAATGCGCCGCCGCAGCCTGCTAAAACTTACAAGGCCAATGGCATTCTCACGCCGGTAACGGGGCAGCCCTACGGAAATGGCCGCTATTTCGTCAAGGTTTCCAACAACAGCGGCGGTGGTGGTGGCTCGGTTTTCGGCAGCGACCCGGACCCCAACGTGGATACAGACTTTCGCATCCT
>DASXTB010000155.1:0-16901 GCA_036505615.1 Acidobacteriota bacterium | reverse complement strand
GGCTCAAAGACGATCATTCTAGCGGTTCAACTATGCAGGCGCAAGCCGCGTGAGGCATGGGGTTGTGGTCCAAAACGCGAAGGGTTTACAGAATATAGCCGCCCTGAAAGGGCACAAGAATTTTTCGCAAATTTGATGTGTGGTGCTGAGTCCCTGCGACGCTTTCAGCGTCGGACGGTTTATGGGATGCTAACCGGCGGCGTCGCGCAAAAAGCGCGCGTTTGCCGCCGGCTATAGTCTGTAAACCCTTCGGGTTTTACCGCCGGCTTCTTATATTTTGGCTTGTGAATTCACCGCTCTGTTCCCGTGCCCGGGATCGGTATTTGTTTTGGTTACGACCTTACGGCCACTGCCAGGAGCGTGGACGTGAACGGCTGTTGATCCCGTTTTTAGCCGTGGAACCTTTCGTGATTCGCGGTTAGCAGCACAAAAGTGGCATCCCTATCTACCGGCAACCGGCACCGGTGACGTTCACTCTTACAGTTGCCAGCGTATTTTCTTCGATGAGAGGAAGCGCGTTTGTCACATCCTGAAGGTAAAAAACGGTGCCGTCACCGACCCACTTTCCGGTGTTGGCGGAACCTGGCCCGAGGGTGTGGCTGAAGAGCGGGCCATCAGGGGCGTTGACGTGGACCTCAACTCTTTTAGTGGTGGGCCTTGTGACTGACCAGGTAAGCTTGGTAACGCCTATTCCCGAACCATCACAGACCTGGATAGGGTTCGGATCTGCAGTGATCGTGCCCCCTCCGCTTTCAATTGGTCTATACGATGCCTTCGGTTTTTCTGTTTTCCTGGAGCAGGCAACACCAAATATCAAGGCGGCTGCCAGGATGAGCAGGAGATTCCGGATCCACTTTCTCATTTAGACCTTCCCGATATTCTAATTATTACAGCAACATTTGGGACGCCATTGTGCCTTGATGAGTCTTCATACTTCAACCTTCAGCCCTATTCTCTGCGCTATCTCTGCGTTCTCTGTAGTGCTAACCATTAGATTCCTTACCGGCCGCAAAGATTCTTACTTCGCCGCGTCCCCGTGTCGCCGCGTCCCCGTGTCCCTGAAGTTTTGGTTGCGGCCCTGGCGCGCTAGGTCTTTGTGGTGGTTAACGGCCCACCGCCTCCACCGGAGACCGGGTTTTCTCGGGGTCGTAATTTAAATAAGGACTCAACCATCTTTCCACGACCGAAACATCCATCTTCTTTCGAGCTGCGTAATCCGCGACCTGATCGCGCTCGATGGGGCCCACTGCAAAGTATCTTGCCTGCGGGTGGCTGAAATAAAGTCCGCTGACCGAGGAGGCTGGATACATGGCAAAGCTTTCAGTTAATCGGATACCAACATTCTTCTCCACCTGCAAGAGATCAAACAGAACTTCCTTCTCGGTGTGATCTGGGCAGGCAGGATATCCGGGTGCAGGACGGATCCCCTGGTACTTCTCGTGAACGTAATCTTCCGGCATCAATTGTTCGCATTTCCCGTAGCCCCAGTCCTCCCGCGCTTTTTTGTGCAGCCACTCCGCGGTCGCTTCGGCCAAGCGATCGGCCAGGGTCTTGGCCATGATGGCGTTGTAGTCGTCGTGTTCCTTCTCGAATTTCGAGATTACGTCTTCAATTCCAAAGCCGGCCGTTACGGCGAAGGCGCCCAAATAGTCGAGTTTGGCGGAAGACTTCGGAGCTACGAAATCCGCCAGCGCTTGGCTGCATTGTCCGTTGGCCTTCTCCGTTTGCTGTCGCAGCGTGTGGAACACGGTTAGAATCCGGTTGCGCCTTTCATCGGTGTAAAGTTCTATATCGTCCCCTTGACTGTTCGCCGGAAAGAATCCATAAACCGCCCTGGCAGTGAGAAGTTTGTCGTCGATAATTCGACGTAGCAGAGTTCGAGCATCGTCGTATAACTCTCTTGCCCTCTCGCCCATCACAGGATCCTTGAAAATCCTTGGATAAGCACCGCGCAGCTCCCACGTGGTAAAGAACGGCGACCAGTCAATGAACGCCGTGATTTCGGCCAGCGGGCACGGATCGACAACGCGGACTCCCAGGAAAGAAGGTTTGGGAGGGTTGGCGCTCGACCAGTCTATAGGAGTGCGCCGCTGGCGTGCCTCGCTCAGGGCGATAAGCCGCCTCTGTGAACGCTTGTCTTCGTGAAAGGCGCGAGCCCGTGCCAGCTCCAGCTTGTTTTGCTCGATGAAATCCCGCTTCAGTTCCGCGTTCAGAAGCCGGCCCACGACCCCGACGGATCGCGAAGCGTCCAGCACGTGCAGCACGGCAGCATGATAGCCAGGCGCAATCTTCACCGCCGTGTGTGCCTTGCTGGTGGTGGCCCCACCGACCAGCAGCGGCGCCTCAAAACCCTGGCGCTCCATCTCCCTGGCCACGTGCACCATTTCATCCAAAGAAGGCGTAATCAGCCCACTCAAGCCAATAATGTCGACTTTCCGTTCCAGGGCCGTCTTCAGAATTTTCTCGCACGGCACCATCACGCCCAGATCGATTACTTCGTAGTTGTTGCAGCCCAATACCACGCCTACGATGTTCTTTCCGATGTCATGGACGTCCCCTTTCACGGTGGCTAGAAGGATTTTGCCCTGCGTCCTTTCGCGGCCGCTTTTCCGTTTCTCTTCTTCCATGAAGGGAAGAAGATAGGCTACTGCCTTTTTCATCACGCGAGCACTCTTCACCACCTGCGGCAGGAACATCTTGCCCGAACCGAAAAGATCTCCAACGATGCTCATACCCTTCATCAACGGCCCTTCGATAACGTCAAGAGGCTTTTCGTATCTTCGGCGCGCTTCTTCCGTGTCTGCCTCGATGTAATCGATATTTCCCTTGATCAGCGCGTGCGCCAGCCGCTCTTCTACCGCCGCTTGGCGCCAGGCGTCGTCCTTGACCTGAGCTTTTCCGGCCTGCCGGAAGCTTTCGGCAAACTCGATCAGTCGCTCAGTGGCGTCGGGCCGTCGATTGAGCAGGACATCCTCGACCCTTTCTCTCAACTCGGGATTGATCTCCTCGTACACGGCGAGCTGTCCGGCGTTTACGATTCCCATGTCGAGCCCAGCCCTGATGGCGTGGTAAAGAAATGCCGAATGCATGGCTTCACGCACCGAATTGTTGCCGCGGAAGGAGAAAGAGATATTGCTGACGCCCCCGCTGACGCGACAGCCGGGCAAAGCCGCCTTGATCTGCCGCGTGGCCTCGATGAAATTGACCGCGTAGTTGTCGTGCTCTTCGATGCCGGTGGCAACCGTCAGGATATTCGGATCGAAAATGATATCGGCGGCAGTGAAGCCCGCTTCTTCAATCAAAATCCGATAAGCGCGTTTGCAGATTTCAACCTTCCTCTGCAACGTGTCTGCCTGGCCCTGTTCGTCAAAAGCCATCACAATGACGGCAGCACCATATCGACGCGCCAGCCTGGCCTGCTTTTTGAAGACTTCTTCGCCTTCCTTCAGGCTGATCGAATTGACGATTGCTTTCCCCTGCACGCACTTTAGGCCGGCCTCGATGACTGACCACTTCGAGCTGTCGATCATGATCGGCACCCTGGCGATGTCCGGTTCCGCCGCGATCAGGCTGAGAAAACGAACCATCGCCTTCTCGCCCTCCAGCATCGCTTCGTCCATGTTGACATCGATGATGTTGGCGCCCCCTTCCACCTGCTGGCGGGCGACAGCAAGCGCTTGTTCAAAATCGCCGTCCAGGATAAGTTTTGCGAACTTGGGCGAGCCGGTAACGTTGGTCCGCTCGCCTATCATGACAAAGCCTATGTCGGGGCGCAGCGTGAGCGCTTCCAGACCGCTATAGCGCGAGACGGGCTCGATCTTTGGAGGCACGCGAGACGGAACATCTTTGACCGCACGCGCAATCGCTTCGATGTGCTCCGGCGTCGTGCCGCAACAGCCGCCGACAATGTTCAGCCAACCGTTCCTGGCAAAATCTCCGAGAATCTCTGCCATTTCTTCGGGCGACTGGTCATATTCACCGAAGGCATTCGGCAATCCGGCGTTTGGGTAACAGCTGACGTAGCAGCCGGCAGCAGAAGAAAGGTCTTCAATGTACGGCCGCATATCCCTCGCCCCAAGCGCGCAATTAATGCCCACGCTCAAAGGTTTGGAATGCTCCACTGAAATCCAGAATGCTTCCAGAGTTTGGCCGGAAAGCGTGCGTCCTGACTGATCCGTGATGGTGACCGAGATCATCACGGGCAGGCGGCGTCCTGTTTCCTCAAAAAGCTGCTCGATGGCGAACAAAGCGGCCTTCAGATTGAGCGTATCGAATGTGGTCTCCGGCAGAAGTAAATCGACCCCTCCGTCGACCAGGCCGCGTACCTGTTCCTGATAGGCCATTACGAGCTGATCGAAGGTCACGGCGCGCCAGTCCGGCTTGTTCACGTCAGGCGACATAGAGGCGGTGCGGTTGGTTGGTCCGATGGCGCCTGCTATCCAAATCTGGCGGTCGGAATTTTCGGCAAGGAATTCGGCGGCGGCTTGACGCGCAACACGGGCGCCGGCCAGATTGAGGGCGTAGGCCCGGTCTTGCAGACCGTAGTCGGCTTGGGAAATGGCTTGGGAATTAAATGTGTTGGTTTCGATGATGTCGGCGCCTGCTTCCAGAAAACGGCGGTGGATCGACTTAATGATCTGCGGTTGAGTGATTGAAAGCAGGTCGTTGTTTCCCTTTAAGTCGCTGGGATGGTTCTTGAACTCCTCCCCTCGGTAGTCTGGTTCCGCCAGACGAAAGCGTTGGATCATCGTCCCCATCGCTCCATCGATGATAACGATGCGCTGCTTCAACAGTTCGTTAAGTCGTTCAGAGTTCATAGTCGCTGATTCGAAGCCATGTTGCGCACCTTTCCAGCGTGCTTTTGCATTCTTAAGAGCGGCACGCAAGATGTGTGCACTCCCAGCATGGCGCACTCAAAACGTTCTATTCTAGCAGTTTTTCAAACAAGGAATAAATACGAGAGCGCCCATGATTTGCGCGGCCCCGCCAATTTTAAGAAGGGCACGCACGATGCGTGGGGCTCCCGCAAACTTGTCGGAAAGATTTCACTGAGAGGCGATTGCCGCCGGCATCACAATTGGATCCTGAACGGTCCGAAACACTACGCCGGTTGACATCACGGTTCCCGCTCCGAACTGGACCTTAAGTACGCCCTGATTTCTGGCTTCGGCCGGAAACACGACGGGAGAAAAGCTGTTATTGAAGTCGCTAATGGTGGTGATAATCGTGCCATTGGCGGGAACAGTGACTTCGGTCACGGACAGGCCGCCCTGCATCAACCCTGAATAGGCAGTAATCAGTCCCGACTTCTTCTCGGAAGAGGTGTTGGAAAAGATGAAGGCGGTGTCAGTGGTAGCGCTTCTTTCCCACGAAATGAACACGGTCACGGGGGTACGCGAAGCTTCCATTCGCATCACGGAAATCCGCGGGTCAAGATTCGTAGGGGCTATTGCCGGGTCCTGAATGCGAACAAGTTCGACCTGAACGGAAATGAGAAAAGGGAAATTTCCGTTCGCTCTAACTTGGCCGAAGTGTTGTGGGCTTTGCCATAATGCCGGAGTGGTGATGTTAATGGTCGCGTGGGGTCGCACCAGCCGCTGCCGGACCTGTCCGTCGGATAAAGGCAAATTAGCGATCCCGCCGTCGGAATCGTACAAGACTAAATCGACAGTCATCAGCTCGTCATTCGGGTTAGTGATTACAAACCCGGTGCGGTAACCAAAATGAAAGGGACCAGGGCCACCCACGTCACCGTCCGACCAGAACGGGAAACGATACTCATCATTAATAAGCGCCGGGGCTTGCGCTCTTACAGAGCCGGCGCAGCCGGCCACGATCAAGAAACAAGTTGTCAGGATTCTTCTCATGTAAACTCCCGCGTTTCGCAGAAACTCTTGCCCGAGCAGATTTTACACGGAAAGCACTAAATCGGGCGCGCGTTTTTGGCACTGGTTGACTAGCCGTCAGGCAGGTCGACTCGATGACCCTGGGAGGGCACGCTTCCAGCGTGCCCCTAGAGTTTATACATTTTCTCATGCTGCAGCTGTGGGAATTATAGGTTATTGACAACTCGCCAGCCCCGCCAGGGGCGAAAGAATCAGCAGGAAGAATGAAAGTTATTCCCAGATGAAACGCTCATCATATTGAATGTTGTGCTTTTTCATTTGGCCCCTCCCGGGCTTGGCTCGCTTCGCGGACGCCCTGGTTTGCGGCGCACGGCAGCATGAGAAAATGTTTGTGAATAATTCCGGCTAGGCTGACGTGCAAACGCTGCTATTCTTCTACTAGCTGAGCCAAATTTTTGTCAGGAGGAGCTATGGCGCGGGCTGGAAAGAGTGGACAAAAGGCAATGGGTGAGGATGCCGGAGTGGGCCGTGGAGGATATCAGCAAACGGACACGGATCCTGGCATTTCAGCTAGCGAGAAAGTGAAGAATATTAGACAGATTCAGAGGGGTACAAAGCCCGCCAAAGGGGCCGCTGCCGGACGCAAAAGCCACATAGTTCAAAAAACAGGCGGGCTCCAGGGAGCAGGTCCCGGTGAAAGGCCAAAGCGCGGCCGCCGATGATCTGAAGGGAGGGCAAATGGCGCGACAGACAAGACAAGCGCACAAAATCGGATGGCTGGTTTCAATCGTCGCGACGATGTCGCTTTGGGTATTGTGCGCCAAAGATTTTTGGGAAGTGAAGCCTTTCACTGAGTGGTCGGAAAGAGAGGCGTTAACGCTGCTGTCGGAATCCCCCTGGGCGCGAACTCAGACCGTGTTGGGAAGCGTGTTAATAGTTGAAGGAGGATCTCCAAGCAGTCGGGCGGCCGATCTGCCACGACCGGTCGGGCCGGGGCAGACCAGCGCATCCGGACTTTCCCGAGCCGGTGTGAGCTTTGGCGACCGCGATTTAGTTCCCATCTATGTTCGATGGTTCTCTTCAAGAAGAGTCCGGCAAGCTTTGGGACGGCTCGGTCAACTCCAGGGAAACGCTCCCGAATCAGAAGTCAAAAAATTTGTGCAGGAACCTATGAAGGACTATCTGATCTGTGTGCTTGCGCCAGTCATGGATCCTTTTGATCAGGTTGCTTTCGAGAACTTGAAGGATAATACGTTTCTGTCGTCCAAGAAGGACAAGAGCAAGAGACTGCAACTGAGCAATTACACGGCCCCCAAAGACCGCCAAGATGGTGTTGCGTTGTTTTCCTTTCCCCGCACCTTGAATGGGAAACCGGCGTTCGACCTGGCAGATGAGGAAGTCCAGTTTGTGACCCAAGCGAAGAGAGTAGCAGTCAAGGTCTCTTTCAAGCTCAGCAAAATGATGACAGACGCCTCTTTGGACTTGTGAGGACAATCGCCTTTATCCGCTTTGCACCACTAACCCTGAATTTCTTTCTCTCGCGCGAAGATTCCGCGGCTAAAACGGGATTAACGCCGTTCACGATCACGTCCAGGTCAACGACCACGGCCACGTCCGCGTCCACGACGAACGACTCGCTGGATCGTCAGTTAGACTTTGATCATCTTGGTCAGCATTGCCACTGCGAGAAACTCGATGGCACACTGGTAGACGTCCAGTTTTTAGTAACTGAGCATAAGTAACCTCCTGGCATACTTAACTGGCCAGGAGAGATATTTGCGATTGTTATTTTCAACACGGCCAGACGTGGCCGTAATCGTTGACGTGGACGTGATCGTGAGCGTGAACGTGATCGGTCCTTTTTGGTTGCGGCTCGGACGAGTTGCGTCTTTGCGCCTTTGCGTTACGTCTTTGTAACCCGGGCTAATGGACCGACCAATTCTCGATCTCGACGGATCGGCTGGCCGTGAGATACAGAACTCCTGATTCAGGCAGGGAGATCTCGATTCGTGAGTCGTTCGTCACACGGGCGCTTCCCGAGACACCCGGTGAGGGGCTGCTCCAAAAAATCCACACTCCCAGGGCCGTATCCTTGATGCTCATCGAGAGAACGGATGTTTTTTGCAGCCGGACAACCGCGGGTAGGTCGGGTAACAGGATCGGCAGTGAGTGCGTATCACACGGGTTGCTGGGTTTCTGCAACGAAACAAATTGAGCCACGGGCTGCTCTGCGGATCTCAGGGACTTTGCAAGCGCCACGCATGGCGAAGCTTGTTCGTCAGGATCGACGCTCTCGCGTTTGGCCGCCTCCGCCGCTGTCTTATCTCCCAGAAGGGCGAAAGCGCTTGCAAGATTACTCCACGCGTCGGCCAGCTTAGGATCAAGCGCCAGAGCGGCGCGCAGGAACCGAATCGCTTCCGCAGGGTTCTTTTCTTGCAGGTGCACAAATCCCAGATTGGAGAGTACGCGGGGAGAATCCGGTTTCGCGCGCACGGCCCGAACCAAGTAGTCCCGTGCCTCTGCCAGAGACCCCAGCCTGGTGGCGAGGACACCCGCCAGATCGAGCCCCTCTACAGAGAATGGCTCTTTTTGAAGATACTCGCGCGCCCGTTGCAGCGCCCTCTGGTTTTCTCCTTTATCGGCCAGATCCCAGATGGAACGCAGGTGGGCGATGTTGGTCTGTGCAGAGAGTTGTTGGAACGCACAGGAAACCAGAAGAGAAATAATCACAATCAGACGCGGCGGCGCGGGGACACGGTGACGCGGCGAGGGAAGAGCGGGAGAGCGGGAGAGCGGGTGGCCGGGGGAGCGGGGGACTAGTAAGCAGGAGAGCGGGGGAGCCGGTGAGTGGGTGAGCGGGAGAGTAGGTGAGAGGCAGAGCGGCTGAGCGGGGGAGACGAAGACAAGAGACAAGGATTCAAAGAGAGAACGCAAACAGTAAAGTACTAGTCGCCCCGTCCGGTCACCCACTCTCCCGCTCCGCCGCTCTCCCACTCACCGGTTCTCCCACTCTCCCGCTCAATACCCGACCGCAAGGCCAGACCGGCGCGGATCGGCTGCGCCGTAGCGAACACGAGTTTGTGGATCAATCAGTATAGAATGCGCATCGCCAATCTTGTCTCGAAACTTCAGCACGTGGCCCTTGCCTTCCAAAGCCCGTTCTACATCCCTGGAAATGCCGTCCTTTTCCACCAGAAGCTCATCGGGAAGCCATTGGTGGTGCACGCGGGACGCGTCGACTGCTTCCTGGATATTCATTCTGTGGTCAATGACATTCACTAAAACCTGGAAGACGGTGTTGATTATCGTGGGACCGCCCGGAGATCCTGTCACTATGAACAGCTTGTTGTCCTTCTTCACAATTGTGGGAGTCATCGCACTGAGCGGGCGTTTTTTGGGCGCGATGGCATTGGCTTCTCCCTGGATCAATTTGAACATATTGGGTACGCCCGGTTTGGAAGTAAAGTCGTCCATCTCGTCGTTCAACAAAAAGCCCGCGCCGGCAACCGTCACCCCGGATCCGTAGCTGTCGTTCAGAGTCGTGGTAACCGCCACGGCGTTGTCATCTTTATCGACCACCGAATAGTGAGTCGTCTCAGGAGATTCGTAGGCGGCCGGTTTCCCATGGCCGACGACGCTGCTGGGTGAAGCATAGTCACCGGAAATGCCGGAGGAAACCAGGGCCGCGTATTCCTTCGAAGTGAGCCCCTTGCCGGGCACCTTGACAAAATCAGAATCACCGAGGAATTCAGCGCGATCAGCGAAAGCACGGCGCATGATTTCAGCCTTCAGATGAATTTCCCGCGAAGACGCAAAGCCCAGTTGGGCCACCGGAAAGCGCTCCAGCATATTAAGCATCTCGATCAACGCGATACCGCCTGAACTGGGCGGCCCCATCGAGATTATTTCGTAGCCTCGGTAGGAGCCGCGAATGGGGGACCGGAAGCGAACCTGATAGTTTTTCAGGTCCGACAGAGTAATCAGCCCTCCGTGCTTCTCCATTTCCTTAACGGTAGCTTCCGCTACAGGTCCTTCATAGAAACCGGCCGGACCTTGGTGGGAAATGCGCCGCAATGTCGCGCCCAGTTCCTTTTGAACGAGCAGATCTCCTTCGCTGTAGAAATTGCCGTTGTTCAGGAAGATCCGTTTACTTTCGGGAAACTGGCTCAGCTTGTCAGCAATCGCTTTTTCCTTAAGCGATTGAACCAGAGCGGCGCTTGCCGGGAAGCCTTTCTCCGCCAGTTCGATGGCAGGCTGGACAAGCTCCTCCCATTTCAGCTGTCCGTACTTCTTCCAGGCCTCGTTCAAACCTCGGACCGAGCCAGGCACAGCCACCGCTTTGTGGCCGACCGTGGAAAGGCGTGGAATAACCTTGCCATTGTCGTCAAGGTACATCTCCCTGGATGCCGTGGCAGGAGCTGTTTCCCTGTAGTCAAGAGTCGTTTCTTCTCCATTCCGGTCCATGTGAATTACCATGAATCCACCACCGCCGATATTACCGGCGCCAGGGTGTACCACTGCCAGGGCAAAGCCCACTGCGACGGCGGCGTCAACGGCATTGCCGCCCTTCCGCAGAATGTCGATGCCCACCTGAGAAGCCAGGCCATCCACTGAAACCACCATTCCGTTTTTGGCGGCAATTGGATCGCGGGAGGCCGAAAAGGGTGAGGCAATGACGAGGATAAAAATAACGAAAGTGGGTAAGCAGCGGTGGATTCCAGGTGTGCTCATGACGGTGCCTGAATACTCCGAGATTGTAGCGCCGGCCTCCGGCCGGCAGGCGCTGCGAAGCGGCGCTATTGGAGAGACGGCCCTCAGGCCGTCTCTCCAAAATGTCCAAACTCCAACGCCGGCCTCCGGCCGGCAGGAAGCCGGCGCTACAAAATCCCGGTGGCTAAGTTATTTCGATCCGTACGCTCGCATGTCGAGGGTGACATGCTTGTATCCGATGTCTTTGAGTTGATTTGCGACCCGGTCAAACAGGCACGCATCCAAGAGCCGCGGCAATTCCTCGCGTGAAACTTCTATACGGGCCAGCTCGTCGTGATGGCGCACTCGAAAGACTCGAAAACCCAGATTGCGCAAGACCTGTTCGGCCCGGTCAACCTGCCGCAGTTTTTCGGGCGTGATCGCGATACCATGAGGAACGCGGGAACTAAGGCATGGAGAAGAAGGCTTGTCCCAGATTTCCAGGCCCAGATTCCTGGCTAAGTCTCTTATCTCAGCCTTTGTCAGGCCGGCTTCACGCAGAGGGCTGCGCACGCCGTGGTTGACAGCAGCACGCATTCCCGGTCGGTCTCCGATATCATCTTCTGCGTGAGACCCGTCGGCCACACATGAAAAGAGTAACTCTTCCCTTAACTCCGTGATGCGGGTATAGAGCTCATCTTTGCAGAAAAAACAGCGATTGACTGGGTTTGCAGCATAGCGTGGATCCTCAACTTCCCGGGTGTCAATCACTCTGTGAGGGATGCCGTGGATCTGTGCAAATTCGATGGCATGTTTTAGTTCCGACTCCGCCAACGACGGGCTCCTGGCCGTCAGCGCCAGCATCCGATCGCCTAGCAGGCGGTGAGCAAAGTAGGCGACCAGCGCGCTGTCGATTCCGCCGCTGTATGCGACTAGAACCGAGCCCATTCCAGAGAGGATGAATTCCAATTGTGACTGTTTCTCTGTTAATCCCATGCGTTGAGCTAGCTATCAGCTTTCAGCGGTCAGCAATCAGCTAGTTAAATTACAGGTTTCAGGCGCCAAGTTAAAGACAAAAGCACGAAAGGCCGCTTTCAGCGGCCTAGGCGAACTTCGCGGAGCTCCTATGGTTTACGTCCGGGCGGTGCGGATTTGAGACAACACCGCTGCCAGTTCGTCAATCGACGCCAAAGTCGGCACCGAATCGTCAAACTCCCCCTTACCGTATCCCCACAGGCAGCCAATAAAGCCGCATCTTATGGCTCGGGCCGCTTCCAGATCGGAGGCTCGATCTCCAATATAAATGGCCTCTCCGGGAAGCGTTTCCGTTTTTTCCAGAATTTCCTGCAGTAGCCGTGCTTTCCCAGAGCGTGGGATGTCTTCAGCGCAGAGGGAAAAATTAAAGTAATCCCAGAGAGAGAAATAGTCGCACACCGCCATGAGGTAACGTCTGGAACAGTTGGAGATAAGGGCTAACCCGAAGCCGCTGTTGCGAAGATCGGCCAACAGCTCCGACACTCCCTCGAAAAGTCGGGCCTGGCCGTCCTCGATTTGCCTGAGCTCTTCCTCTTCTAGTTCGGCACGGAAGAACGCAAGAGCGTCATCTGCCAGAGGAAGCCGCAATCTATCGGCGAACTCGTAAACCGGAGTTCCGACCAACGAAAGGATCTCACGCTGGGAAGGCTGACGTACATCTACTCTAAACTTGGCGGAAGTGCGAGCTAGGGCCGACTGGATCGCCCCCACGATAATGGATTCGGTCCGGAGGAGCGTCCCATCCAGGTCGAATACAACAGTGTTTACGTTTTCAATCATTTGAAGGGACGATCCAAGAAGCTCGGACGCTGTTAGATCCTCTAAGACTATTTCTTCATCTATCCTAATTATAAGCCACCAACAGTGGCACGCTCACCGGATGTGCAATCTCCGATGCCACGCTATTCCCCATTGTTTCGAAACGCTGTGCTAGAATTCTCGTCTTAACTATAAAAAGGTCGTGATCTCATGAAAAGAAAATTAGCGCTGATTTCAATTATTGGGCTTCTGAGCTTAGTACCCTTCAGCGCGCCCGCAGCGTCCCGACAGCAGAGTCAGCCACCGTCCCAAGCGCAGGAAAAGTCGCAACAGCAGAAGCCTAAGGACCTAAAAGAGAAGCAGGAGGCGCCCCGCGGCAGGACTGCCATCCGCGTAAATGTCGACCAGGTCAGTGTCGATGTCACAGTAACAGACAAGAACGGCAATTTGATAAAGGGGCTGACGAAGGACAATTTCAAGGTTTATGAGGACAAGATGGAGCAGAGTATCACCAACTTCGCTCCCGTAGACGCTCCCATTACGGTGGTACTGCTGGTGGAATATAACAAGGTCATCTGGTATGCGCTTTATGAAGTGCTTGTGGCTTCCTACGAATTTGTGCAGCAGATTCGCCCGGAGGACTGGGTGGCGGTAGTGGCCTACGATATTCGACCCGAGATACTTACCGACTTTACGCAGAACAAGGGCGAGGTTTACAACGCTCTGCGGAGACTGAATTATCCGGCCTGGAGCGAAGCAAACTTTTACGATGCAACCATTGACGTCCTCAACCGGGTTCAGGAGACTGACGGAAAAGTGGCCATCGTGATGCTGACGTCGGGACGCGATACTTTCAGTAAGGCGAACCTGGACAAGATGTTAAAGGCCATTAAGAACACCAGCGCGATCATTTATCCGATCAGTATCGGTGGAAATGTCCGGGCGCGTTACGAAGACCGCCTTCCGGCTGAGACCCGACTAGATTTTTATCAGGCCGATGCCGTGCTGAAAGAGTGTGCCAAGGCGACCGGAGGCGTGGCATTTTTCCCTCGATTCCAGGCCGAATATCCCAACATTTTTCAGGATATCTCGAACATGCTCCGCGGCCAGTACCGGCTTTCTTACGTCTCTACTAATACCGCTAAGGACGGGAAGTTTCGCAAGATCCGGATTGAGGCTAAAGCCGACATGGACGGCAAGCCGCTTGAGCTAAAAGTGCGGGCCCGGGAAGGGTATTACGCCGAGAAGAGTGGACACTGAAATCCGGCAGCAGCCGGCGCTGATGCGGAACCAGGAGATGCTTTCGAGACCTCCCCGGAGGCGCGCAGGCCAAGGCCCCCGTCAGCTGGCCCAAATGTGAACTTTCGCCTCAGTCTTTCCCTCTAGGGAGCGCATTCCCGCGAATTTAGGCCAATTCGGGTAAACTCTAGGCCCCTTTTTGCCGTATATGTCCTGGCTGGTACTCATGGATTCTGAAACAATTAAGAGGCGCTCCGTAATTGAAAATTGGAAGGAGCCGGAGGACGCCGACCTGGTGCGAAAGAGTCTGGGCGGTGACGAATTCGCTTTTGCCGAACTGGTAAGACGACACCAGTCAGCGGTCTCAAGAACAGTCAGGCGGACGCTGGGAACCTCGTTGGAACATGAGGACGCAGTGCAGGAGGTATTTATTCGCGCCTTTAATGCCTTGGAGAAATTTGATCGGGCCCGGCCCTTTGAACCGTGGATCGTTCGGATCGCAGCCAATTATTGCATCGATCAGTTACGCAGGCTGCGAACACGGAGGTACCGACTCTGGACCGATTTAGAAGAAGGAGAGCAGGAGCAGATGCTCAATAGGATGGCGCATAGCGCTGACTTTGACTCGTTGATTCGGGATGACCCCGACCAGTATGAGCGCATCGCGATGTCCCTGTTGGAAGAATTAAAACCCAAGGATCGGGCTGCTTTTGTGTTAAGAGAAGTGGAAGGCCGGCATTATTCGGAAGTGGCGGATGCGTTGAGCACTTCGGAACTGGGAGCAAGGATCCGCGTTTCTCGGGCACGCAGGCTAGTTCAGAAGAAATTTCACGATTATCTGCAAGGATTGGAAAATAAGAGGCGACGATGAGAGAAGCTTGTAAGTGGTTTGACCAATACCGCGACGGAGAATTGAACCACTCGCAGCGAGCTCTTTTTGAATCTCACCTTGATTCATGCGTAGAGTGCCGGCAGGCTTTGACGCTGCTGGACAATGTAGCGCGCGCGATCGCGGCAGTGGATGCTCCCTTGCGCCCCGCTTTCGCCCGGGACACGGCCACAGTGGCGTTTCAACCCTCCAGATCTTGGGACGCGTTGCTTGTTTCCTGGCTTCGTCCCGCTCGAGCGTGGCCTGCGTGGGCGTTGCTGGTGATTCTTTGCGCGTCATTGTTGCTGTTCTCCTTCGGCAAACATGGAGATGCCTACGCCGACTACGAAGTCCTGTTGACCGGAAGCGAAAACAGCGCTTTCGCCAGAGACATGGCGCAGATCCGCAACGACGACGATTTGTTGCGCTGGTTGCAGCAGGGGGGGAATAACCGATGAATGTTCGCCAGCGGGCGATTGCGGCACTGGTGGCGGTGTTTTTGATTGGATGTGCCGCCGGCGGTGGCGCTGCGTATTTGTTTCTCGGTAAGACCAGGGCCAGTGAAAACTCACGGGCCAGCCGCCTTGCGAAACTGGCAGAGGTGCTCCATCTCTCCCAGCAGCAGGAAGCACAGCTGCGCGAGATTATGGCAGAATCGCGCCGGCGCTTCGACGCGGCTCGCGCCGAGACAGCGCCAAAATTTCAGGCAATTCGCATGGAAACGGACAAGAAAATTTTTGCCATCTTGAACGAAGAGCAAAAGAAGAAGTTCGAAGCCTTTTTAAAAGAGATGGAGTCCAGGAAGAAAGAACACGACCACCCCAGGTAGCTTACCGTTCCAGCTGGCTCAATTCAAGCCTAAGCTTTTCCAATTGAAGAACCGCGGATCGAATCTCGTTGCAATAGCGATAAGTCTTGTCCAGCCATTCCCGCATTTGTTCTCCGCTTAAGTCTGCTGCCAACATCTGGCTCATTCCCAAGATCCCGGTAAGGTAATTCTTTATATCGAATTCCAAGAAATTCAGATTCAACGCCATGAGCTGAACCTTTGTACGAGCCACGGCCGCGCGAAGGTCAGAGGCAGAAGTATATTTCTCCATCATGTCAAACAAGCTGAGCAGGTTATTGGACATCACGGCCGCCACATTCTTTATCTCGATGGAATGCGGAAATTCAACGCTCTCAATAAGGTAGGCCATCGACTCGACTTGCATATGGGAGGTTTCCAGACTGATTTGATACGCCTCTTCAAGGCGCAAATCTTCCACTCTTGCCTGTCTTTCAAGCCCCTTCAGACTCTGCCTTAGAGAATTGAGCTTCGGAAGTTCTCCCTGGATTTCAGCGCTGTTTGCCAGTTGAGTCAAAACCCGGCACTGAAATTCCTCGCCCGTTGCCAACTGATTCCAAGTTTCCTGCGCCTTGGGAAACCTGGGAAAGCGATCGCTCAGGATCGAGTAAATCGAGCTGATTTGCTGTTTAAGTTGGATAATCGAAGCAAACGTTTCCAAGTCGTTGTTGGGGGACGAAATCGCTTGACTGAGACAGCACAAGATGCCTTCTTCTCAGTCTCCTCAAGCTTTCATAAAGTATTTGAACCAAAAATCGGTCACTTGATGGCCGCCAGGGCGGCATCGTAGTTTGGCTCATCCACTATTTCCGGGACCAACTGGTTGTAAACGATTTTATCGTTCTCGTCGAGCACCACGACGGCGCGTGCAGCGATACCCGCCAGCGGTCCATCCTGGATGAGGACGCCATAGTCCTTGGCAAAATCTCGTGACCGCATCATTGAGAGGGGGACCACGTTGTTGAGACCCTCAGTGGAACAGAACCTCCCTTGTGCGAAGGGAAGATCGGCAGAAATAACCAAGACCGCAGTGTTTTTCAGCTGGTTTGCCTTTTCATTAAATTTGCGCGTCGACGTCGCGCAGGTTGAAGTATCAAGACTGGGCACGATGTTTAACAGCTTCTTCTTGCCCTTGAAATTCTCCAGAGTGACGTCATTCAGTTTGCCGTCTACCAGGCGGAAGTCAGGAGCTTTATTACCCACTTTAGGAAGGTCGCCATTGGTGTGGATCGAATTACCCTTCAGAGTCACAGTTGCCATAGATTTCTCCCACATTCGGTTGATCATAAAAAAGTAGAGGATTGATCAGACGAACCGTCCCAGCTGTTGATTCCATTCGAGCGCTGTTTTCCGGATTCACTCTATTTCTATCGTACGAGATTCATGACGATTCTATAAAATCACGCTCACTTTGCAAATAAAAGAGGTTTTCCATGGTCCTTGGTTGACGCTTGTCGCGTATGGCGCTATAAGTGAGCGAAATGACGTTCGAGCAACTGTTGGTTTTCTTTTTGGCAATTGTCGCTGCCGCCTACACTATTCAGGCAGTGGCCATGCTCGTCATCGCAATCAAGCTGGATCATGGACTGAGGACGATGGCGGTCCACCTGGACCGGCT
>DASXTB010000154.1:0-10053 GCA_036505615.1 Acidobacteriota bacterium | reverse complement strand
GGGGAGTTCGACTTATACCTTGAGTAACGTCTTCTTCTATCTTATTAGCCCTCGTGTGGGGAAATATTACCCAGATCTGAGGTCTGATGACGGCAACATAAAAGGTCTCGTCGTGAATTTCGCCGTGCGGTTCACGGTCACAGTATCAACGTGTCCTAAGATCAATGTGAAGGTTAGCCCAACCACGGCCTCCCGGAGTAGCACTGTTAGTATTGCTGCCATCCTTGACAACTGTACGACGTCAAGCCATACACTCACGCTACAATTTGTTGCGACCAGCCCCTGCAGCAGTAAAGTCATGAGTACGTTTCCGATTACTGTCGTTCCCGGACAGAAGCAGAGTGTGAGCCTTCCGTTCAAGATCCCAGAAGATGCTTGCATCGGCACTTATACTCTGACTCTGAATTACGCTGGCGGGGCCCTGTTAGGGACTTCTACAGCGATAATCACGGTCACGCCCTAGTTGATGCAGATGGCTTATTGCGTGACAAGGACTATATACGACCCAATTGGATTTTCGAACGACTCGACCTACGTTCTCTGTTGAGCTTGCATAAGACTCTCTCATTGGCTGGATAACCTCGCTGGTTCAGTAGAAGTGGGGCCCTAAATTGCACGGAGAAAATTGTTGACAGATGAGGGAGGCGGCGATAAGTTATGTTAACAGTTGACAGATAATTGCCGAGGGTCTTCAATAGAAAATCGAGTAAACCGCTTCAACACAGCCTGAAAGACAACGTGTTGAGAGCAAAGGAAAAAGGAATGAAAGTCAGCGGAAGAGTACCGGCTATTGCCACACCTCTTACCGAAGACGATCGCATTCATGAATCGGAGCTGCGATCTTTGGTGGAGTTTCTCATTGGAAAAGGGGTTCATGGCTTCTGGGCCAACGGTGGTTTCAGCGGGTTTGCTCATTTGAGGGATGAAGATCAGGTCCGAACGGTCCGAATCATTGTGGATCAGGCCAGCAAGCGCGTTCCGGTCCTCGCCGGCATCACCGATACTAGTGTGAGCCGCGTCCTGGAGCGGGCGGAAATGATGGCTCAGACGGGTGCCGATTACCTGTTTGTACAGCCGCCCTCCTACGGAATGTGGGATTCCAGCCGACTGCTCGCCTATTATCGAGACGTTGCCCGTAACGTGTCGCTGCCCCTTTATATCTACAACGACCCTTGGAGCTCGCGAACACCTCTCGATGTAGAGACGGTTATCGCTTTGGGGCGGGAATCGAACATCGTTGGAATGAAGGAATCGAGCGATAACCCGTATCAATTAGTCGCGCTAGCGCAACATTTCGGCAACTCCGATTTCAATCTGTTGGTGGGAACCATGCCACTGGGATGCTACGCCTTAAATGTCGGTTTTGACGGGGTTGTGGACCCGACAGACAACTTTTTCACCGAGCCCGCGGTGGCTCTCATTGAAGCGGCTCAAAGAGGCGACTGGAAAGAGGCCTTCGCTTGGCAGTCAAAACTGGACCGGATCGGGCACGTGCTGATGAATCTCGGAGATTACCGGGCGGCGGTCGAAGCCTGTATGGTTATGCGCGGCCTCTGCACTCGAATCCGCCCGCGGCCATTTGGGCCGCTGGAGGATTCTGAAAAACTTGAAAAACTGAACGGCCTTCTTCTGGAAGCCGGGCTTTACCCTTCATTGGCAAAACAGGTATCGGCTAGGTAGTTTGTCTGCCGAAAGGTAATTACTGAGCCAGAAGCGGACTCTGATGCATTACTAGATTTATATTTGGGAGATGATGTTTGGCCTCTTCACATCACGCAAGTTGGACATCAAGAGGAGGTAATTCCGCTGTTGGGAATAAGCGCTTGTTATTTTTTCTGTTCTGGTTACTTCCGCTGGCCGGAGCGGCCTCTACTGAGCTGAGAGCGGAACCTCAGCTCGTCTCTGTTTTTCCTCTGGGTGGCCGTCAAGGGACTACCTTTTGTGTGGAGATCCGCGGAAAATATCTGCATGACGTCTCTGATGCCTGGTTCGATTGCGGAGATTTGAAGGCTCGCATCCAGAAGATCGAGAAGATAGAAACCAAGGAAGAACCGGCAAAAAAGGCCAAGACGGATCCCTCGAAGTCATCGAAACCGCCGGTGGAATACCTCCTTTCTCTGGAGATAGACGCAGCCCCACAGGCTCTGCCGGGCGCTCACTACTTCCGGCTGATCTCGCCGGGTGGCATCTCCAACGCGCTGCTGCTGCAAGTCAGTTCCGAGCCTGTAGTGCTGGAGGATCAGAACTCCACGAAAGCGGCTGGAGAAGGCCAGGAAATCCACCCGCCTGTGGCCGTCAACGGCAAGATTAGTGAAGCAGGGGAGGTCGACTATTACTCCTTCACCGCCTCCAAAGATGACCAGTGGCTTTTTGAAATCCGCTCGGCCGGGCCGGGTACGTTTGATCCGGTTCTGACCTTGTATCAACCTTTGGGTAGTTGGCTTGATCCCAAACGGCTTCGGCGGCTCGCGATGAATGATGAGCCGAACATTTATTCATGGAACGCTCCCCGGCTGAGCTATCGATTCACCAAGAGCGGCCGTTACATCGTGGCGGTGGAGGCCTTCTCCGGAGTGACAACTCCACATTGCGCCTACCAACTGCGCTTAGTGAGGACTCACGATTCTCACACAGCCGAAAAGCAGGGCTGCTACTCGTCACCGCTGGCCCACAATTCAGAGCCATGGAAGGAGCGCGATTTTCTGCGAAAACTGGATACCGGACGGATAGATGCCGTTTTCTCCAGGACCCTAAAGGCGCCGGAACGCTCCACCACGGCCGTGACCGAAAGTGAACCGAATGATGAGCCGGCTCAGGCACTCAGCATTACGATCCCGGCGCTGCTCGAAGGGACAATTAATCGTCCCGGCGACCGCGACTATTATAAGTTCACAGCGGGAGCCGGAGAAGGATTCGTCTTCGAGATCCAAACACCCGAACAGGTGCCTTACCAGTTTATGCCGAAGGTGGCGGTGTTCGACGGGAAAGGAGAAGAGATCGTCAACAACGTCTACAGAAAAAAAGTCTCGCCTGAAACCTGGCTTAATCTGCTGGAGCCTAAAACCGTTTACACATTCGCTGAAGCCGGCGATTACTACCTTCAAGTCCGGGACTTAACGTCTAGAAATGCTGACTCCAATTTCAGCTATCGAATCTTGGTTCGAAAAAAAATTCCGCACGTCGGTGAGGTCAAAATTACCGAGGACTACATCAACTTGCATTCCGGACAAGCGCGCAAAGTTTCAGTGACCGTGGAGCAGGAGGAAGGCTTCGATGGTTTTGTCACGCTTTTCGTCGAGAATCTTCCGCCAGGGGTCCAAGTTTTCCCCGCAGCCGAAGTGGTGCCTGAAAAGACCGGGGATGCTTATGACGTACCCAACCCGCGGTATGTCCCCAAGGCCAACAATGTGACGTTAATGTTTGTGGCAGATCCGGAGGCACCCCCCTGCAGAACGCCTTACACCGCAGCGGTGAAGGCCCGAGCGGTAGTTGGAGGCAAAACCGGCGAACTGATAGTGGCCAAGCAGATTCTCTTCATGGTAGTTAGGCCGGAGAAAACGGCTGAGGAAAAAACGGCACCGAAAGCAGTCGCTCAAAAATGAAAACGCGTTTTTTTTCACTCAAGTTTGTATCAACCATTGTGGCGTTCAGTATTGCGCCCCTGAGTTGCCCCGTCCTCAGTGAAACTCAGCACCGCTTCGCAGACCGGCCCGAGACCGCCCAGGCTTCACCTCAGCCGAGAACCGCAGAGTCTCAAGAGCATCGGGCCAGATTGCTGTCTCTCCGGATCATCCCGGAAGAAATCTCTCTTTGGGGCAAGGGGGCTGAGCACTCTTTCCTGGTAATGGGCTCCTTCTCGGACGGGCTGGAACGGGACGTAACCTTGCAATGCAAATTGATCACCTCAGATCCTCAATTAGTGCACATCGAGGGAAACAGGAGAGTCGTCGCAACCGGCAGCGGAATTGCTGTTTTGAAAGCAGAACTGACGGGCCGGGCCGCAACAGCCAGTATTCGCATCGAGAGTTCTCCAGAAAAGGAGCTTTTTAGTTTTCAACGTCAGATCGGCACAATTTTCACCCGGCGAGGATGCAATGCCAGCGAATGTCACGGGGGAGTTAAAGGGAAGGCAGGATTCAAGCTTTCGCTGGACGCGCTCTACCCTGAGGAAGATTATCGCTGGATAGTGAAAGGAGGCGGCTACCAGGTTCTGGTTGCGGAAGCAAAGGAGCCCGTGAATCCGCGCGTGGACTTGAAAAGAGCGGAAGAGAGCTTGTTACTTTTGAAGCCGACCCTTAGCGTGTCGCACGGCGGCGGGCAGCGGTTTGAGGTTGGTTCCGGAGACTACCAGACGATTCTCGAATGGGTCCGCAAAGGCACTCCTTTTGACGACCCCGGAGCTGAGAAGCTGCGGGCTGAGAGCATCGAGCTTTATCCATCTGAAGCTTTCCTGGAGATGGGAAAGAGTCAGCAGCTTCTCCTTATGGCTCAGCTCGCCGGTGGGCGCAAGGAAGACTGGACAAACCGGTCCCGGTTTAGTTCAAACAATCCGGACGTCCTGGAAGTCACAGCGGACGGTCTCCTTCGAGCGAAAAGCCCTGGTGAGGCCGTGATTATTGCTCGAACTCCGGGACATGCGGTTTCTACGCGAATCGGCGTGATCAGTCGTGTGATCCCCAACTATCCGCGCGTGCCGAGACGAAACCTGATCGACGAGCATGTATTTGCAAAGCTTCGCAAACTTCAAATCCTCCCCTCCGAGCTCTCGAGCGATTCAGAGTTTTTACGGCGAATCTGTCTAGACTTGACCGGTACGTTACCCCCCGCCAATCGCGTGCGGGAGTTCTTAAAGAGCAAGGATCCGCAAAAGCGCGATCGGTTGATTGAAACCCTGATAGAGTCGCCCGAGTACATTGATTTCTTAACTTTCCGCTTTTCAGATCCTCTTCGAGTCGCTCTTTCGGCCACCTATCCATCTACACCTAAGGGAGCTGAGTGGTACTACGAATGGATCCGAAGTTGTGTAGAGCAGAACAGGCCCTATGACCAATGGGCGCGCGATCGAATTGCAGCGCAAGGCTCCGAAGGGGCCAGCCGACATTTTCGCCCGCGCCTGGCCCCCGACACGATGGCGGAGCAGGTCCGAGTCTTTATGGGCCGCCGCTTGGACTGTGCTCAGTGCCACAACCATCCGTTCGAGCCCTGGAGCCAGAGCCAGTTCTGGCAAATGGCCAGTTTCTTTGGGCGTCTGGCTTATGTCTTCAACTACACCGATTACCGATACGCGGTCGTGGATATGACGACCGGATCGGGCATGAGCGGGACGGGCGATCCGGTCACCAACCCGCGCACCAAGCAAGTCGTTCAGCCTGCCTTCCTGGACGGCAGGGGTTTAACCGAAGAAGAGCGGCAGGATCCGCGAATGACCTTAGCAAAGTGGATGACCTCGCATCCCTATTTCGCTGAAGCGGCTGTGAACCGAATCTGGAGCTTTTTCTTCGGCAAGGGCCTAGTGGAGCCCGTAGATGACTTCCGCTCCACTAATCCGCCGACACACCCGGAACTGCTGCAAGCTCTCGCGCAGGATTTCAGAGAGAACGGTCATGATGTGAAACGTCTGATCCGGCTGATTGTTCAGTCGAGAACTTATCAATTGTCCGCTGTACCAAACGAGACGAACAAGAATGATAAGACAAATTACTCTCACACTCTGCCGCGTCGCCTGGACGCCGAGGTGCTGCTGGATGGGATCTCGATCATTTCGGGAACACCGGAACTTTTTGAGCGCCGCTCGCGATATGACGCAGGCAGGGAACCTCTAGGCGTCCGAGCCGTCCAGTTGAGAGAGTCCGATGCCCACGCCTGTCGTTTCCTTGAAGCCTATGGTCAGCCGGATCGTGCCACGGTACCGGAACGGGACTATAAACCCAATTTAGTCCAGGCTCTTCATCAATTGGCCGGGTCGACCTATACGGAAAAGCTGGCTCAAAAAGGCGGGCGAATTGATCAACTGATTCAATCCGGTGCTTCAGACCGAAACATTATTGACGAACTGAGCCTCATCGCCTATTGCCGCTTGGCGACGCACGGAGAGCAAGAGGAATTGCAAAAGATGATCCGGGCTCGACCTTCCCGCCAGGAAGCACTGGAAGATCTTGTGTGGGGACTCATTAACTCACGCGAGTTTGTGTACAACCATTAGCGGACGCTTTCGTCTTAGGGAGGCCAAAATGGCGAAAGAAAACTGTTGGAACTGCAGCAATCCTGACTTGAGACGCAGAGAGTTTATCCGGGTAGGTTCGTTGAGTCTTCTGGGAATCAGCTTACCTCAGCTCTTGCGGTTTCAAGAAGCGATGGCGGGTGCGGACCGTCAGAAAACGAAGGCCACGGCGCAGTCTTGTATCCTGTTTTTTCTCGAAGGCGGCCCAAGCCAAGTCGACACCTGGGACCCAAAGCCTAATAGTTCCTTCAAACCCATTTCTACAAATGTCCCGGGAATTCAAATCTCAGGATTGCTGCCGAGCGTCGCCAAGCACATGGACAAGCTGGCCGTCATTCGCTCGATGCATTCACAGGAACCGAACCATCTCCAGGCCATGCAATACATACTCACCGGACACCGGCCGAGCACGGTAATGGGCTTTCCGAGTTTCGGCTCTATTATCTTTAAAGAGGTTGGGCCTCGCAACGCCGTTCCACCCCATGTTCTTATTCAGCCACAATGGAAGAGTTACACCCAGTATGAGCGCTACTTTCAGGCAGACTTTGTGGGCGCCGAATACAACCCTATGATGGTTTCCGATCCCAGCCAAGACAATTTCACGGTGGCCGATTTGACACTACCTAAATCGATCTCAGTGGATAGAATCGAGCACCGGCGGTCTTTTCTCAAAGTGTGGGACCAACTGCATCGCGAAAAGCTGCAACTGGCGGAGAATTCTGAGCTGGATTCCTTCACGCAGCAGGCGCTCAACATGGTTTTAACTCCGGCCGTCCGGGATGCCTTTGATCTCTCCAAGGAGGCCGATAAGACCAGAGAGGCCTATGGCCGAGATTCCATCGGTCAGAGCTTGCTCTTGGCAAGAAGACTGGTGGAAGCGGGAAGCCGGTTTGTCACGGCTGCTGGGTATAAACCTTACCAGTGGGACACCCACGGTCAAAACGATGATCTGCATAAGAAGACCCTGGTGCCGCCTATGGACCGGGCTCTCAGCGCTCTTTTAGATGACCTCGACCAGCGAGGTTTGCTGAGTTCCACTATCGTCCTGGTCATGGGCGAATTCGGCCGCGTTCCCCATTATCAGAACAACAACGGTGGCCGCGATCACTGGATCGACGCCTGGTCGATGGCTCTCGGCGGTGGAGGCATTCGAGGTGGGCAGGTAATCGGCGCCACTAATGAAACGGGCGCTGAAGTTGTTCAACGGCCCCTCAGTCCAGGGGACTTGTTTGCCACCATTTATAAGGCTTTCGGCATCGACTGGACCAAAGAGTACATGCATCCCGTAGGGCGACCGATCAAAATCGCCAACTCGAAAGACGACAAAACCGGCGCTCCGATCAAGGAGTTGCTCTAGCGTCGTGAGTTCGGCGCTTTCCATTGGCTCAACCTCAGTCTGGTCTTCAAGAGACACATTCCCCCATATCTAAATAGCGGAGCAAAAGTAAATTCAGCAGTTATCTGAAGGGAGGTATTTCGATGTCTACTCGACTGCGCATTCTTTCAATCGTTTTGATGGCGACCGCGGGGCTCACTACGGCGGGAGCTGCAAAGGCCTATCCCCATCGCTGGGTGCGTATGGAGAGCGACTTGAGCAGCGACCGTGAGGTCGAGAGGCTTCGCCGCGTCATCCAAATAGCATCGAACCATAAGTTGACCGGCATACTTTTCGCTGCGGCCTTCGATTCAATCTCTCTGAAGGGTCCCGAGTATCTCGCGCGCCTACAGGCAGTGAAAAGGTATGCAGTGGCACAAGGGTTAGAAATTATTCCGTCATTTCTGACACTCGCCTACACCTGGGATCTCCTCCCTCACGATCGCAATCTTGCCGAGGGGCTGCCGGTCAAGGATGCACTGTTCGTTGTGGCTAAGGGTCAGGCCGCTTTGCAAGCCGACCCACCGGTTTCGATCTTCAACGGCGGCTTTGAGAATGCTCAAGATAGTTTGCCGGCAAACTTTAAGGTACCAGCCAAAGCATCGGGAGTGCTGGCGCTGGATTCGCAAGTCTTCCACGAGGGGAAGCGGTCGCTTCGGTTTGAGAGCGCGAAGCCACTTGGCCTGGAGTGGGCATCAATCTCTCAAACGGTGCGTGTCCGACCGTATCGGCAATATCGCCTGAGTTGCTGGGTTCGGACCGAGAAATTTCTCGGTACTTATGAAACCGGCAGTTTTCAGATCGACGCGCTAGGCGGTAACGAAAAGAGACCACTCCTGTATGAGTGGCCGGGAATTGACGCAACGCAAGGTTCGGGTCCATACACGCCGGTTCGGTCCATGATCCCTCTCACCGGGGATTGGCAGAAAGTCGCAATAGGTTTCAACTCGTGGGGCTATGATCGGGTTGAAATCGCTCCCAAAATCCGAAGTGGAACTCGCGGGAAACTCTGGTTGGATGATCTCCGCATCGAAGAAGTCGGATTGATCAATGTCGTACGCCGACCCGGGACACCGGTCACTGTTAAGGGCGAACGAACGGGCGTTGTCTATGAGGAAAATCGTGATTACGCGCCGATCGCGGATCCGCCCTTAACTTTTCAGTACGACCACGATGCGCCGCCCATCCGCATTCTGCCTGGCAGTCGCATTCGGGAAGGTGAGCGTCTTCGGGTCAGCTACTACCATGGAGTGATCTTTCATAACGGCACAACGCCGGTCTGCCCCTCCGAACCCAAGCTCTATGAGATCTGGGAAAAACAAGTGCGCCTCGTGCAGCAGTATCTGTCTCCAAACAAATACCATTTACACATGGATGATGCTCGAACGGGGGGATCGTGTTTGGCCTGCAAAAAGCGGGGCCTCACTCTGCCACAGATAATGGGAGACTGCATCACGCGCCAGTTCAAGATGATCCGAGCAGAAAACCCCAATGCCGAGGTATATATCTGGGGCGACGTGCTAGATCCCAACCAAGATGCTAAACCGGACGGGAAACCCTACTTTCTAGCGGATGGAAACTACGCGGGAACATTCAACTATGTGCCGAAGGAACTTAAAATTACGTGCTGGGGTTACTCCCACCGTGACCTGAGTCTTCACCATTTCTCGAGTCTTGGTTTCGAGACTATGGCCGCAGCGTACTACGACGCAGACGACTTGGAAAATGTCAAAGGATGGCTGCAGGCTTTGGACACAACACCGGGCTCCATCGGAATTATTTATACGAGTTGGAAGAACAAATATGATCTTCTGAGTAAATTTGGGGACCTGTTGGCCACCCGTTAGGAAAGCACAATGTTTCGAGTAGGAATCATCGGGTTAGGCCGGATCGCCACAACACTTGAAGATGAGGTTGGTATTCCGGGCTTCTCAATAACCGGAGCTTTCAACGTTCTGCCGGAAACCCGTGTAGTCGCGGGCTGCAATCGAGGTGAGGAACGGCGTCGCAAGTTTGGCGAACGATGGGGAGTCAAGGCTCTTTATCATGACTACCGGGAAATGCTGGAAAAGGAAAAATTAGATATTGTAGCAGTCGCCACTCAGCCGCCACTGCATCCCGAGATGGTGATCGCCGCAGCAGAAGCAGGCGTGAGTGGGATTCTGTGTGAGAAACCGATGGCGCTTAGCCTGGGAGAATGCGACGCCATGTTGGCGGCCTGTGAGAAGTCAAAGGTAAAGCTCGCCATCAATTTTTCAAATCGCTGGTCCGGGCAGCATGAGGCGGTGCGGCAGCTGTCGAATTCAGGCAGATGGGGTCCTTTATTGCATATTGTGGCTTGTAGTCACGGCTGCAAGCCAACTCCGGAGTGGGAAGCAGACACCGAAGGTCCATTGCTGCACGATGCCATCCACATGTTGGATTTGATGCGTTTCTTCGGGGGTGACGTGAAGGCGAT